>CACXFP010000001.1 GCA_902766985.1 uncultured Bacteroidia bacterium
GTCTGGGCCGGAGCCGAGGACCGTCAGGTCCATTTCCAGTCCGGGGCATTGGGACAGGGAGCCAACATGGCCCTTCCGATTTGGGGTATTTTCATGAGGAAGGTAATGGCGGACGGCACCCTTGGCGTGACGGAAAATGACAGGTTCATCGCTCCTGCCGGAGGAGGCGCCAGCCTGGACTGCTCATCCGCGTCCAGGGATGCAGGGGAAGATGGTTCCAAGACGCAGGAAGAATATTATTTTGAATAGGATATGGCCGAATATGGTACGATTGCGGTAATTTATGGAAGTGATTCCTCCGAATGGGAGGTGTCATGCCGCAGCGGGGAGTACACCGCTTCCAGGATAGATGTAACCCGGTATGATGTCTTTGAGATATTTGCGCGTTTCGGACGTTGGCAGCTCGTTGCGTTCAGGAACCGCAATTCGATGAGGGTCCCTCTTCCCGAGGGCTCCCGTCCGGAGATCGACAAGACGGATTTCTCAGTTACCCTTTACGGCAAGAAGGTAAAATTCGATTATGCCTATATCGTGCAGCATGGAAAGCCTGGGGAAACCGGCCAGATCCAGGGTTACCTGGAGATGCTGGGGATTCCTTTCAGTTCATGTTCCTCTTCCGTAAGCGCCATCGCTTTCGACAAATACGCCTGCAAGTGCTATCTCAGGGGGGAAGGCATAGTCAAACTCGCTCCTGAGGTTTTCGTCCGCGAAGGCTGCGACGTGGAAGAGGCTTCTGCGAAGGCCGTAGCCGCCCTCGGGCTGCCTGTTTTCGTGAAGCCGACCAGTGCGGGCTCGAGTTTCGGCATGTCAAAGGTCGACAGGGCGGAGGATCTCCCCCAGGCCATCCGTTTCGCTTTCAGGGAAGGTTCCACCGTGATAGTAGAGAAAGGGATACCGGGTAATGAGTTCACCTGTGCCGCCTACACCGACGGAGGGGAGGTGAAGACTTTGCCCATCATCCAGATAGTCACCGACAACGAGTTTTTCGACTATGACGCCAAGTACAACGGCCACAGCGACGAGATCTGCCCGGCTCCCGTGTCTGAGGAAATCTCTTCCTCCATACAGGAAACAACCGCGAAGATCTACCGCCAGCTAGGCTGTTCCGGCTTGGTCCGCATGGATTACATCCTTGCTTCCGACGGGCTGTATTTCCTGGAGGTAAACACCATTCCCGGAATGACAAGCGCCTCTCTCGTCCCCAAGATGGTCAGGGCTGCCGGATTGGACATAACCGATTTCCTGGAGACCATCATCAAGAATAGTTGAGGATGCTTCTGACAGATTTTCTAAAAGAAGGGATTTCTTCCCTTGAACGACTGTATTCCACTGCCGAGTCCCGTTCCATGATGCTTATGCTTTGCGAGGCAAAGATAGGAACGAAGAGTTATACCCATATCGTAGAACCGGAGTACCAGATTTCCGCATCCCAGGAGGCCCTGCTGAGGGAAAACCTGGAAAGGCTTTCGAAAGGGGAGCCCATCCAGTATGTTATAGGCAAGGCGGAATTCTGCGGGTTTGAATTCAAGGTCGGGCCGGATGTCCTCATTCCCCGTCCGGAGACTGAACTGATGTGCCGCGAGGCGATAAGCATCTGCTCCCGGATCAGCAGGATGAGGGGAGCGTACGGCAAGAAGGCCGCTCCGGTCAAGGTCCTGGACCTTTGCACCGGGTCCGGATGCATCGCCTGGACCGTCGCCCTTTCCGTCCCCGGGGTGGTCGTGACCGGTGTGGATATTTCTGAAGGCGCGTTGAAGATAGCTTCGAGCCAGAATTTCCAGTCGGTCCTGAAGGAGACCGGTGCCGTGTCCCCGACCTTCAAGAAGGCCGATATCCTGGACCGCGACACTGAATTCACCGATGAAAAGTACGATGTCATAATCAGCAACCCTCCCTACATAATGGAGTCGGAAAAGCCTCTTCTCCGGGCCAACGTGCTGGAATTCGAACCTCATCTAGCCCTGTTCGTCCCCGATGAAGATCCCCTTGTTTTCTACAGGGCCATCGCAGACTGGTCCGAAAGGTTCCTCGCCCCGGAGGGGAAGGGCCTCACCGAAATCAACGAGGTGCTCGGGAAAGAGACATTCACCGTTTTCAAGGAAGCCGGATTCGTCAATCTTGACATCGTCAAGGATTTCTACGACAAAAACAGGTTTATCTTCTACTCGAAACCCAAGTCCCAGTAGGCTGGGAGCCCGTTTTTGAAAATTATCCGTGTGGAGTTTCTTCACACGGATATTTCTTTTCAACTTTGCCTCAGACGAATAAAGGACACTTGGATTATGAAAAACTTCTATTCCTTATCAA
>CACXFP010000002.1 GCA_902766985.1 uncultured Bacteroidia bacterium
ATCTTGTAGTATCCGGGATCGGTAATTGCCGCGGTGTATGTGGAATCGGAAAGGATGCCGTCATCCCCGAACACCCTCTCATCAAGGGAGAGCCGTCCTTCTTCCTGGAGTTTCATTATTCCAGCGGCGGTTATGAGCTTCGACACGGAGGCCAGCCTCATGAGCGTCTTCGGCTCCATCTTCACACCTTTCTCTTCGTCCGCCCATCCATATCCTTTTGCATACAGCAGGGAATCGTTCCTCATTATGGCAAGGGAAGCGCCGCGGATATTCCATTCCTGCATATAGTACTCCACTGCCCTGTCCATCCTGGCGAGTGACGAGGTGTCGGACATCTCGTTGGTCAGCACTTCGTTCAGCACGGCGGGCACAGCGACATTCTTTTCCTGGCGGCCTGATGCGACAGCCACGGCCGCGGCCACGGCTGCGAGTGTCGCTATACCTGCGGCTACCTTCATGCTCCCGGTCAATCTCATATCTTTCCCCCTTCTTTTCCGAAACTGATTATCATCTCAGCCGTCTTTTCAATCCCGAGTATGGAACTGTCCACGCAGAGGTCGTAATTTGAGGCTACGCCCCAGTCTCCGAAAGAAAAGAAATTGTAGTAGGCTGCCCTTGAACGGTCTACTTTCTGGATCATGGAGGATGCTTCATTCCTGTCGGTCCCCATCCTCCCGCAGACCCTCCGGATCCGGTCTTCGAGAGGGGCCGTGATGAAAATGCTCAGCCTGTCGGTCTCCCTGAGGATAT
The DNA here is from genome assembly GCA_902766985.1 of uncultured Bacteroidia bacterium. GTDB lineage: Bacteria > Bacteroidota > Bacteroidia > Bacteroidales > UBA932 > Cryptobacteroides. Next base: position 751 of record CACXFP010000002.1, read on the forward strand.
AATCGGCGCACCGTCCCACGAAAACCGCAGGACTCTCTTCTGCAATCCCCTGGATTACCTTGCTCTGGATCTTGAATAGTTCGTTGTCCCCTACGTAGTTGTCGCCGGGACCGAACCTTCCGGAGGAGAAGAAGGAGGAGATCGAGAACAGGTTCCTCTTTTCGTCGCTCTTCCTGAAGAGTTCCTTGCTGAAGCCGCTTTCTTCGGCGGCCTTGGCTATCAGTTCTTTGTCATATACCGGAATGTCCAGTATCCTGCCGATGGTTTCGGCGACGAGTTTTCCTCCGCTGCCGAACTGGCGTCCGATTACGATTATTGTCTTTTTCCCGTTCATCCTGTGATATCATCTGTTATGTTGTCGGTAGTTGCGGTGTCTTCCCCGTCTTTCAGGGCTGAGAATTTCCTCAGCAGGGGGATGAGGAGTATGAGGGTGAGGGTGGCTGCGAGAAGGTCGGAAGCCGGGAAACTGTACCAGACTCCGTCAACTCCGAAGGTCCTCGGGAGGACCCAGACCAGCGGCACGAGGAAGAGGAGCTGGCGGGAGAGGGAGAGGAGTATGGACCTGCCCACCATTCCAAGGCTCTGGAAGAAATTGGTCGAGACCATCTGGAAGCCCACGATGAAGAAGAGGACGTTCATCTTTTTGAGGCAGTTGGCAGCCAGGTCCTTCAAGGTCGGGTCGTTCGTGAAAAGGGCCGAGGCCGGTCCTGGGAAGACCTCGGAGATAATGTATCCGGCAACGGTGACCAGAGTGGCCCAGGAAGCTGTCAGGAAATAAATCTGCCTTACCCTCGAATATTTCCTGGCCCCGTAGTTGTATCCTGCTATCGGCTGCATGCCGTGATTCAGTCCTACGACGATCATCAGGAAGAAGAAGGTTATCCTGTTGGCTATGCCGTAGGCCCCCAGGGAGAGGTCTCCGCCATATTTGCGGAGCTGCTGGTTTATGAACAGGGCCACGATGCAGGCGGCCGAGTTCATCAGGAAAGGCCCCATTCCGATGGCGAGGGAATCCTTTGCCACCCTCCAGTCCAGCCCGAACACCCCCTTGGGGAAATGGAGGAAGTTGTCCTTTTTCATGAAGTATTTCCAGGTCCATGCGAGAGCCGTGAACTGGCAGAGTACGGTTGCTATCGCGGCTCCCCGGATCCCCATGTCCAGCACGTAGATGAAGATGGGGTCAAGGACCGCGTTGCTCACCACCGTAAATATGGTGAGGTTCATCGAAAGCCTGGGGTTCCCGGCGGCCCTGATCATGCTGTTGAGGCCGAAATAAAGGTGGGTGAAGACGTTGCCCAGGAGGATGATTACGATGTAATCCCTGGCGAAAGGCAGGGTGTTGGCGCTGGCTCCGAAGAAATACAGGATCGGGTTCAGGAAGGGAAGGGTGACGAGGGTGAACAGAAGGCCCAGTATGACGTTGAGGGTAACTTCGTTGGAGAGGACCTTCCTGGCAACCGCATAGTTGTTCTGTCCGAGGAGGATGGACAGGATCGTGGAGGCTCCGACACCGACCAGGGTCCCGAGGGCGGCCCCGAGGTTCATCAGCGGGGAGCAGATGGCCAGGGCCGAGATGGCATAGGGCCCAACATCGGGAATATGGCCGATGTAGATGCTGTCGACCATGTTGTACAAAGAAGACGCGGTCATGGCTATGATGCCAGGGACCGCGTATTGTCTCAGCAGGGTGCTGACCTTCTTTGTTCCCAGTTCTGTAGGGGTATTTCCCGCTGCAGCCATCGCCGGTGGTTTAAGGTTTATCTACAAGTTCTATGTCGAACCTGAGAGGGGAATAGGCCGGAATGCTTCTTCCGCTTCCGGATGAGGAATATCCGTAACTGGAAACGAAGATGCAGGTCCCCTTTTCGTAGTGCTTCATGTTGAACAGCGTGTATGCGAAACCCCTGACGAGTCCTGATGCGGTTATGTTGGTCGTCCCGGCACCCGAGGAGGACGATGATGCGGAAGCGTTGCTTCCCATCGAGACTTTGTCCACCGATTCCCCGATATAAACTTTTTGAGGTTCGTAGGTTTTTGAAGCATCGTAGATATTGTGTAACCTTGCGGAATCTTCAATCGTCGTGTCGAATACCTTCCCGTTGAGAAGCCTTCCCGTGTAGTTGATGTAGACCGTGGAATCTTTCAGGGATTCTTCGTCGGCAGGGGCCTGGGTACGGATGTAGTAGTACCCGAGGAAGGCCGAATCCCGCTTGGAGCCCATGTTCCTGACTATGTATCTTTCGATGGAGTCTATCTGGTATCTGACGATGTCGGATGTCTTGTCAAGGAGGGTGACCTTTACGATCGAGGCATCGTGGCACTCGTCGCTTTTGTATTTCTTAAGATATTGTTCTTCAGAAGGATAGTCGGAATACGTGTTCAGCCATGAAGGTGAGATGAATTCCCTTGTACCTCCGGTCCTCATGCCGCTGATGGCATCATAGAACCCGGCGTAGATGGCCTGGGGATAGAATGCCCATGCCACCGGGCCATAGTAGTTCACTTCCTTGTACTTTCCCAACTGTTTGGCCAGGGTCTCTTCCGTGGAGGTCTCGATATTCTTGTCGAGGTCCTTCCAAACGAAGCGCACTATTGCGAACTTGTCCGTGCCGGGAGAGATGGCGTCTCCTGTGCCGGGAACGTCATTGATAATGTAAACGCCTCTGCCTGAAGCTGTGGCCCCTGGATAGTTGAGTGACATCCAGGCCTCGAATTCCCTTTTGATGGAATCCGCCTCGGATTCGGTCTTTTCCTTCGCGCAGCCGCACAGGAACGCGGCTACGGCCGCACCCAGCAGGATTATCTTGGATCTATTCTTCATAATCATTCAGTGTCGTTGTTGATGTCTTCCACCCAAATATGGTAGGCCAGGGCGGAATGTGCATTAATCGTGCCGTTCTGGTTTCCTCCGAATCCGTATCTGGAAGTAAAGAGGATCAGGGATTCCTCGCCTTTGTGTACGCCGACCAGTCCCTTGCGTATCCCGGACAGCAGCCCCTTGTCGGAAGGAGAGAGGACCACGCTATGGAACACCGTGCTGTCGGAAACGCTCCAGGATGCCGCTTCCGCGAATTCCTTGTTGTTGGTGGAGAAGAGATTGGCCGTGGAGATCGAGGCGCTCGGAATCGTGAATCCGGCATAATAGAGGGTGGCGGAACCGTTGGCTGAGAGGGAATCCGAACCTTCACCACGGTTGAATACCACCCTTGTGGCCCCGCCATTGTAAACGGCGTAGGAACCCTCGTTGGAGGAAAGCAGCGAGCTGACCAGAGCCTCGATGACCTTCTCCTGGCTCGCGGCGATGCTGGTGTCCGTGTCCTTGGAACAGGAACAGGCGAAAAGGACCAGCACACTTAGGGCCGATGCAACGGTTGTTATCTTCTTTTTCATTTTCCTTCAAAAAAAACTCCGGTCACCCGGACGATGTATGGGGCAGCATCCTCCCTGGACGGTATGTCCGCCGGAAAGAACAGTTTGCCCCCGGCGGCAAGCTCATGGCCTCCTCCATTAAAATACTTCATTGCCAGGGAATTGGCCGAAGTGCCCTCTTTTGAGCGGACGGACACCCGGAAGAATCCCTCGTCTTCACGGAGGAAGATGCTCATCCTGACCCTGCCTATAGACAGGGGGATGTTTACGAATCCCTCCGTCTCTCCTTCGGTGATTCTGAACCTGGACATCGTTTCCTTGTCGAGTATCATGTATGCCACTCCGCAGGGAGTGATGCAGAGGCGCTTGTCGAGCAGGTAGCCCATCAGCCGTATCCTGTTTTCCCGGTAGGTGCGGTATATCTCGTTCACTATGGCGTCCCTGTCGACTCCTGCCGCAAGCAGGGCCGAGGCCATTGCAAGTGTGCCGGGGAATACGGAGTTGGCGAAATTGTTAGTGTCCGTGGTCATGCCGGCCATCAGGGCAGTGGCAGTGGCATGGGGCAGTCTGGAGGCGTCATGGCCGATCTGTTCCGTTTCCATGAGGATCCTGTAAAGGAGTTCGCAGGTAGAGGAAACGCGGGTGTCGCTGAAAACGATATCGAAGGCCCCTGAATCCGGATTGAGGTGATGGTCCACCAGGACCTTTTTCGCTCCGGAGGCTGCAAGCGGTTCTTCAAGGGCTCCTGAACGGTTGAAGGCATTCATGTCGAGGCATACGATAAGGTCGGCTTCCGAAATGGCGGAAACCGTCTCTTCCGGATTCTCGTGGTGGAAAAGGACGGAACCGTGCGGAACCCCTTCGAGCAGGAACGACAGGTTGTCCGGGATGGGATCCGGAATGGTCAGCACGGCTTCCTTTCCAAGGGTTTCCCCGATAAAATGGAGAAGACCGGCCCCGCTGCCGATTGCATCCCCGTCCGGGTGTGAGTGGACTGCGATGACAATCCTGCGGACCCCGGACAGGATTCCGGCGAATCCGGTCCCTGATATGATACTCTTGCCTTCCATAGAAGATTTCATCCGCAAAATTACATAAAATATTGCATTTCATAAATCATTTTCATAACTTTGTCCGGTATTCCCGTACACTTTTATTTTAGGGATTCTGAATAAACAAAAACAAAAGATAATGAACGGAGCATTGAAAACAATCCTGAGCATTTTGCTCGCACTGGCGATTGCAGGTCTTGTATATCTGATTGTCCAGAGTGTCATGGAGCCTGTCAATTTCAACAAGGAGAAAGCCCGTCGTGAGGCTGTCGCCATCCAGCGCCTCAAGGACATCCGCGACCTCGAAGTCGCATTCAAGAGTGTCAACAACAGGTTTACCGCTTCTGTCGATTCCCTCAGGGACTTTTATCAGAACGGCAAGATGAAGATCGTCATGCAGGTGGGTTCCACCGACGATTCCCTGGCTGTGGCGCACACCGAGGCCGTCAAGAAGGCCAACAGGGGCATCAAGCCTGAGGGGCTCTTCGAGCTTTACAAGAAAGGTGACAGGAACCTCGTGTTCGCAGTCAGCCAGGAAGTTCCCGTCAGGGACACCCTTTTCAGCAGCCGCGAGGACTTCAGCATTGATTCCCTCAAATATATCCCTTTCAGCGGCGAGCCCGTCCTGATGGATGCCGTAGTCAAGAAAGTCTCCGGAGTCGACGTTCCCCTGTTCGAGGCCAAGATGCCTTACAAGGCTCTCCTCAAGGGACTTGACAACCAGCAGAGGATCAACCTCGATGCAGACCGCAGGGCCCAGAACAGATATGAGGGCCTTCAGGTCGGTTCCGTTACGGCGCCTAACAACAACGCCGGCAACTGGGAGTAATGTCTGAAAGAATCATCGAAAGGATATCCATTCAAGTGACCTTGAGTGGATATTCTTTTGCTATCAGCGGCAGCGGGACTCCCCGGAAGTCGGGGTGGCTCGGCGCCGACCGCATTTTCACCACGCCTGAATTCCAGGGCAGGTATGACAGTGTGGAGATTTCCCTCCTCACTCCCAAGTTCACCCTCGTTCCCTCACATTTCTTCGATCCGTCTTCTGCGAGGGCTTCCCTTGAGGATGTGGTGGATCTCGGGGAGGGGGACCGCGTTGAGACTGTGGAGATTCCCTGGTTCGATTCGGTACTTGTCTATTCAAATTCAATAGGGGAATCGCTTTCCCGCGCCATTTCCCAGACAGTAACCGACACATCCGGAGGCCAGGCCCCTGTACTTCCGGAGATATATTATATTCTCAGGGCCCTTCCCTCCATAGGGGAGTACAACAAGATCCTGGCTTCATGGCACGATTCCACCCTGTGCCTGGCCATTGCCCAGGGACGGAGTCTCATGCTCTGCAACTCCTATGAGGCGGTTGATTTCACCACGGCTGAATATTTCATCTTCCTGGCGCTCAAGCGGCTCCAGATGAATCCGGAGGTGTCTACCATGTGTTTCCGTACCCCTCTCGCCCCGGAGCAGGAAATGTCCCTTTACCGCTATTTCAAGGCAGTGGAGGTGCTTGATCCATGAGGATCATCGGCGGCAGGCTGAAAGGCCGGCAAATAACTCCTCCACAGGGCTACAAGGCCCGCCCTACCACTGATTTCGCAAGGGAGGGCCTGTTTAATGTCCTCGACAATGAATATGAATTCCAGGACCTGAAGGTTCTGGATCTTTTCGGCGGCACAGGCGCCGTGTCTTTCGAGTTCGCATCCAGAGGGGCTTCCCGTGTCTGGTGCGTGGAAATGGCAAGGGAGAATGCCTCGTTCATCAGCAAGGAGGCTAAGCGCCTTGGCCTGGACAACGTTACTGCAGTCAGGGACAATGTATTCGACTTCCTTGAAATATGCCGGGAGAAGTTCGACATCATCTTTGCGGATCCTCCTTACGCCCTCGATGGACTGGAGACTATTCCCGACAAGGTCCTGTCCGCAGGCATCCTGCATCCGGGCTGCTATTTCGTCCTGGAGCACGGCGACGAACATTCTTTCACCGCCCATCCCGCATTCAAAAAAGAGAAGCGGTACGGTCGCGTCCACTTTTCTTTCTTCGAGGCTGTGGTATAAAACCTATAGTATACCTTCCAGATGACGCCGCTTCGCGGCCCCTCCCTAAAGGGCCCCTCCCTCTTATCTTGCCGAGGGTGGCAGAGTCACTGGAAGGTATACTATAGGTTTCATTTACTTGATAAGGTTGCCGAGGACTCCGCGGGTGAGTTCGCGGGTGATGGTGCGGGTCGCTGCGGAGGTGGCGTTTTTCACAGCCTTG
>CACXFP010000003.1 GCA_902766985.1 uncultured Bacteroidia bacterium
CCCCGTCAGAAACAGGGAAGACTTGGTACGGCACGGGTATCTGCGGATGTAAGATGTGCTGCTACCCTATATTCTGGAAAGAACAAAAATAACTTGACATCTTCAAAAGAGTATGGCATATTTGGGCCTTCCACGTATGTGAGAAGGCCGAAATATATGTTCACCGGGTGAATCGAACCCTTGCGAAAAATGGCGTAAAAAGCGGTTGATTTTGGGTAGAGTTCTGGGGAATCGAACCGATAGACTCCTGCGAAAATAGATACTCGCAGTCAGCCGTAGTTTCAAGGCGAATGCTTTTGCGATTACACAGAATTTGCGTAAATTGACACATATGTTTGATGGAGTGCTGAAATATGACCTTGGTCCGGGTGTGGAGGCTTTTTCCACTCAGAGGGATGCCTTACTCCCCTATCCCGTGATTCAAGGGCACCAGGTGCATGGCTGCGAAGTGGCCATCATTGACCGGCCCGACGTGACAAAGGATGAACTGCATGGCTTTGATGCTTTCGTGACAGACCGTCCCGGAGTGGCCATCGGCGTGCGGACGGCAGACTGCATCCCGGTCCTGCTTTACGACCCGGTCAGACGGGTTGCCGCCGCTGTCCATGCCGGATGGAAAGGGACGGTGCTCCGCATCAGCCAGAAGGCGATCGAGGTGATGATCCGGCGCTTCGGCTGCAATCCCGCCGGCATGAAGGCGGTACTTGGCCCCGGAATCGGACCGGATAGTTTCCAGGTGGGAGAAGAGGTGGTCGGACGCTTCAGGCAGGCCGGCTTCCCTATCGATGATATCTGGAGGTTCCAAGGCCCCGGAGACGGGACACCCATGTCAGGAGGACACCACATCGACCTCTGGAAAGCCAATCAGTGGCTGCTGGAGCACTCTGGCATCCTCCCTTCGGATATCCAGACCGCCGGGATAGATACATATACCGCGAAGGCATTCTTTTCAGCCAGGCGTGAAGGCATCCAGTGCGGGCGCATCATCAATGCCATAAGGCTGATATAGTTACCGGTTGTCTAGGAATTGTTTCAGCAGCCGGTTCCGTCAATACGGCAAGACTCTCCGGAACCTGCAGGGCGCGGTTCAAGGCCTACATCCTTCGACATCAGGGTCACCGTTCCATCCTCCAGCACATAGCAAGGAATGCCCACATCTCCTATCTTCCTGGCCTCGTCAAAGGCCGGATGACTGTCCCTCAAATCAAGGAACTGCTTGAGGTTCCTCACATGCTTGCCGATATCAATCACCTCAAAACCGGGATTGCCTTCAACCTGCTTCTCTACGAACTCGCAGTCCGGGCAGGTTTTCATTACGAACATCTTTATCATGGTCAGTAAAATATAATGACAAAAATAGCGATTCTGGGTGAAACTGCCTATTTTCCAAGGAACTCCGTAGGCGTTATCCCGGTCACCTTCTTGAAGAGCCTAGTAAAATGGTGCGGGAACTCAAATCCCAGCAGGTGAGCCGTTTCGTTGACGTTATGACCGTTCATCAGGAGGTTTTTCCCCTGCCCGACCACAAATACATGGATATAGCCGATGGCCGTACCTCCAGTGGATTTGCGGATTACATCGCCCAGGTAGCGGGGAGAATAGGCCAGTTGCCCAGCGCAGTAACGGACTGAAGGAACTCCGGTATCCATCTGTCTCCCATCCATATAGTATTGCCTGAGAAGGTTATGGAAACGCTTGAGGATGTCGGATGAGGTTTTGTCTTCCTGGGAAATCATACGCAGATGGATTCTCTGGCAGTATTCCAGAATAAGGCGGATGTATCCCAGGATGACATCCCTAAGGGCCAGGGAATCCCCATTCTCCTGCAGTTCATACCTCATCTGGGTGAGGAGCTGGGTGATCCGGCCCCATTCGGAGGGCCCCATTTTCAGGGGCTCGGAGAAATAGGAGAAAAAATGATACTCCTTCATCCTGTCCTCCAGGTCTGTCCCCCTGAGGAGCTCGGGAGAGAACAGAAGGACCCATCCACTGATATAGAGGTCTTCACCATCGTCTTCCTTGCCGCCGACCTGCCCCGGCTCCACTGCCAGGATGGAACCGTCAACGACATCGAACATCTTCATTCCGTAGGTGAGATTCCTGGGAAAACTCTTCTGGATAAAGAGACCGTAGACTCCGTATCTGTTCAGGCTGGAGCGGAATGGCGACACCTCGTCGTAGTGGATGACGCTAACAAGGGGATGCAGTTCACGGGCACCCACGAAACGGGCGTACACATTGGGGTCAGAGACATGCAGGATATTCTTCATAATACCTAAAAAGGGTAAGAATCTTTCCAAATATATGAAAAGTTCTGCGATATTGGTAGAAAATAGACAAAAATCGGTTAAACAATCCCGAACAAGCAGGCTACCTTTGCAAATGTAAACGTCAATGAGATGAATGTAAAATCAATCCTTATAGCCTGCACAGCATCCCTGATGCTGCTAGCCTGCAAATCCAAAACGAAAGAGAATATGAGCGCCTTGAACCTTACCCGGGAATGGGACAAGAAGTTCCCGAAAAGTGAACTGGTTAACCACTGCAAGGTCACCTTCCACAACCGCTACGGCATTGAACTGGCGGCAGACATGTATGTTCCAAAATCCTTCGCTGACGACACGAATGACAAAAGGCGGCTCCCCGCCATCGCGGTGAGCGGTCCCTTCGGTGCTGTAAAGGAGCAATCCAGCGGCCTTTATGCCCAGCATATGGCCGAGCGCGGATTCATAGCCATCGCCTTCGATCCCTCCTTCACGGGCGAGTCCGGCGGCGAACCCCGCAGGATGGCATCTCCCGACATCAATACCGAGGATTTCCTGGCAGCCGTAGACTTCCTTTCTACCAATGACATGGTAGATCCGGAGCGCATAGGTATCATCGGCATCTGCGGCTTCGGCGGCATGGCCATCAACGCGGCCGCCCTCGATCCCCGCATAAAGGCCACCGTAACTTCCACCATGTACGACATGAGCAAGGTGAACGTTGAAGGTTATTTCGCCAGCGAGAATACGCCGGCACAGCGTCAGGAAAAGCGCAAGGCCCTGGCAGACCAGAGGACCAGGGACTATGCGGCAGGCTCGTACGAGCGGGCAGGAGGCGTAATCGACCCGCTTCCTGAGGATGCCCCCTGGTTCGTAAAGGACTATCACGCCTATTACAAGACGCCCCGCGGCTACCATGCACGCAGCGGCAATTCCACTGACGGATGGAACGTCATCGGCTGCCAGAGTTTCCTTAACCAGCCGCTGCTCGCCTGGGCAGGTGAAATTGAAACGCCCGTCCTTCTGATCCATGGAGAAAAGGCCCACAGCCGCTACTTCAGCGAATACGCCTACGGACTGCTGACAGGAGCAAACAAGGAACTCATGATCATCCCAGGCGCCTCCCACGTGGATCTCTACGACGATGCAGCCGGCGTGATTCCCTACGGCAAAATCGAGTCATTCTTCAAAGAAAACCTGAAATAGCCATGTTCCGCATGATTGCCCTCAGCGTCCTTTCTTCGCTGATTCTGCCGACCATGCTCTCCTGCGGGAAGACACACGACCCGGTCGTGCCTGATCCGCCCCGGGAAGAACAGACACAAGTCAAGGATAGCAGTATGCCTGAAACCATCAAAATCACCATATCCGGAAAGACGCTTCCGGTGAAACTTGAGAACAACAAGGCCGCAAGGGCCCTTGTGGAAGCCCTCCGCGAAGCGCCCGTCACCTATGAGGCCCACGACTACGGCGGATTCGAGAAAGTCGGACCGCTGGGCCGCTCCCTGCCCTCCAGCGACACTCAGACCACCACCCAGGCCGGTGACGTCATCCTCTACAGCAGCAACCAGATCGTCCTGTTCTACGGCAGCAATTCCTGGAGCTATACCCGCCTCGGAAAGATTCAATATGGAACCCTGGATGAATTGAAATCCTTCCTTAAAGCCGGGGAAGGGAACATTTCAGTATCTTTGTCACTGTAGCAACCGAAGTTTACCGGTTGCCAACCTTGCTCGGAGCCTTCCCGAATTCCTTCTTGAACATCCGGGTGAAACTCTGCGGATACTCGAAGCCAAGGGAATCGGAGACTTCTGAAACGGTACGGCCTTCCAGCAGAAGGGTCCTTGCCTTTTCCATCAGGAACTGACGGATGCGATGAAGGAAATTGGAGCCGGATACGGCCTCTCCTGCTCACAGGTAGGCATCGCCTGGGCACTGTCTAAAGGCACCATGCCAATCATCGGTGCCACCAAGGAGCGTCACGTACTGGAAGCCGCAAAGGCGATGGATACCGTCCTCTCACCTGAAGAAATCTACCGTCTGGAATCACTTGCCGATGTTGCCGGCATTGACACCAGGGGTGACTGGGAACATACCATGGAATAAAGTAATGA
>CACXFP010000004.1 GCA_902766985.1 uncultured Bacteroidia bacterium
CTTCATGATGCTGAGGTTGACGCTCGGATGGAAGCGGAGTCCGCCCTTGTAGGGGCCGAGCGCGCTGTTCATCTGTACGCGGAATCCCCTGTTGATCTGGATCTCCCCGCGGTCGTCGACCCAGGGGACGCGGAACATGACAACCCTTTCGGGTTCGGTGATCCTCTCCATGATCTTCTCCTTGATGAGGTAGGGATGGTCCAGGACATACTGGGCCACGCTTGAAGTAACTACGCGGACGGCCTGGAAAAACTCAGGCTCGCTGGGGTTCCTTGCCTGAAGCTGGGCAAGGAATTGCTCGGTAAAAGAATCTGCTTTCATAGGATACACTTTTTTTACTAACGCTCCCAAAGTTAGGAAAAATAATCTATTTTTACCTCTGAAAAAGTGCATAAGAGGATGAAAAAATTATTTTCTGTCATTGCGGCAGTCCTTTCCTGGATTGGAATGACCAACGCGCAGCTCCCCGAAAAAACCGTTTCCGGCATAGTAACGGATCCTTTTGGCCTCACTGCCCCCGAACAGCCCCGCGACCGTCAGGCCATTCTCGACCACCCCGTTAAACTCAAGGACGGAAAGCTCCAGCCATGGACATCTTATGACACGATTATCCTTCACAGCATGAATTTCATAAAGAGGTGCCCGGCCAAGGACACCCCTGACGGACCTCTTCCGTGGTATCTTATAACGGCAAGGCTGAATCAAGACGGCAGTTTCCATCTTCTCCAGAACAACCAGGGGAGCAATTTCTATTGGGCGATGGAAACCTTCAAACGCTATTATCCCTACACTGGGGACCGGGCTGCTTTGGAGCCGGTCAGGCAGCTCGCGGAACGGATAGCCCTTTTCCTTACTCCCGGGAACTTCGAATGGAGCGGTGTCCCCAGGACGCAGGATGACACTCCGGACGGGGTGTATGACGACGATAAGGGCGAGCCGGACAAGGCGGCCATGGTCGCGGCTGCATATGTGGATTATGCCAGGTTTACCGGAGAGAGCCGGTACTTTGCCATCGCCGAAGGAATAGCAAAAACCCTCCTGGCCCATGTCCGGGACGGTTCTGAGGACGAATCCCCCCTTCCCTTCCGCGTCAATCTCCGCACGGGGGAAACTATCAGGACCGAAGGACACGCGGAGAACTATACGTCAAACATGATAATGGTCGTGAAGATGATAGACGCCCTTCTTTCGGCCGGGACGTCCCTGGACCGCGATTATCTTATGGACAAGAAGCGCCAGGTGCTGGGATGGATACTCAAATACCCTATGAAGACCAATCTGTGGGCCTGCTATTTCGAAGATGTCAAGGAAGTTTACAGGGGAGACAACGTGAATCAGTTCAGTCCGATGGAGACAGCGCGTTACCTGATGGAGAATCCGGAAAGCGACTCCCTTTACAAAGAACATGTCACCCAGCTCATCTACTTTGTGAAAAACCGGTTCGGATACACCCGCCGCTATGGTGCCACCAGCGTTGGCGAACAGGATGCATGCATAGGGGAGATGGGAAGCCATACTGCCCGGTACGCCAGCGTGGTGGGGAAATGGTCTGCGCTTTCCGATGATTCGGCCGCCAGGGAAGAGGCCCGCGCCTCATTTGCCCTGGCCGCATATTCTGCATGCAACAAGTACACAAAAGGAGACGCTTTCATCAATTACACTGGTATAGGCTTTCTTAACCCTTGGTTCTCAGACTCTTACTTTGACTATTTATCCCATTTCCTCGAGGGCTTCGAAGACCTTCCCGAACTGATGCCGGAAGGCTCCGTCCACCTGTTCAGCACCACCTCGATGATAAGGGATGTCACCTATCTTCCAGATGGACTTGAGTATAGTGCGGCTGACGACGAAGGGACGGAACTGATAAAGCTGGATTATATTCCACAGGTGTATGCCGACGGAGAGCTCCTCCCTGAAGGACAGTGGAGTTTCGGGAAATACCGCGGAGTGGCCAATATCCTGAAGATTAACCGCAAAGGCAAGAAATCCATAGAGGTTAGGAAACTGAGGGACTGTCCTCCAGCTCCCGAATATAACCGTCCCGAGGTGAACATGACGGGATATCCTCTCGTTGATTCCCTGCATTTCCCCCGCCTCTTTTCCCATGCGGATTGCAGATATGCCTGGGAAGGTTGGAAAGGCGGTTTCCGCAAATGGCAGAAAAGTTTCCGCCGCGATTTGGAAAAGAAACTCGGTTTAACCGGGATAAAGGAGGAACTCTCCAATTTCAAACCTTCGGCCACGAGGATTGACTGTGAAGATCTGGGCACGTTCACCCGCGAGAGGTGGGAGATATTGACCGAACCGGATATCCTCCTCCCCATTGTCGTCTTGCGCCCCAAGGATCTCAGCGGCAAGGTTCCTCTTATGATTACCCCGCACGGACACTCTGGGAATACGGAATTGTATGCAGGGGTGTATTGGAACGAAGAAGATTGGGAAAGTGCGGAGGAGGGCGAGAGGAATATAGCTGTGCAGGCCGTCGGAGAGGGATTCATCGCCATCGCACCGACGGCGCGGGGTTTCGGAAAGACCCGTTGGAGCAAGGATATTGATGCGGATTCATATAAATCCTGCGGTTATTACATGCTCAGGGATGCCATGGTCGGCCGTACCCTGATCGGCGACAGGGTGTGGGATATCATGAAAATCATCGACTGGGCGCTTGCGGAACTTCCGGTGGATCCATCCAAGGTGATGGTGTCTGGCCATTCCGGAGGGGGTACCGCCACCCTTTATGCCGGTGCCGTTGATGAAAGGATTGCCGTATGCATGCCTTCCGGAGCATTCTCTTCTTTTGAAAAGAGCATCGTGGACCTGTCCCATTGCGAATGCAATTATGTTCCCGGGATAATGGAGCTTGGAAACATGGGAGACATCGCCGGGCTCGTCGCCGGCCGTCAGCTTCTCATAATCCAAGGCAAGGAGGACGATATTTTCCCGATAGACGGCGCCCGTGAGGAGTTCGCCAGGACTCAAAAGATATTCTCCTCTGCCGGGAAAGGGCGTTGTGGCCTTGCCGAAGGCGACGGAGGCCACCGCTACTACAAGGCCCCGGCATGGAAGTTCGTTCACGAGTGGCTCGGGACCCTCAGGCCGTAATTACCTGCCTGCCTGTTTCGGGGATTAAATAAATTGCTATTTTTGTATTTTGGTATAAAAGCGGAAATATGGACCTCGGGCTATTTGAGAAGATGCTGGCAGTGGATTCCACCTCCGGAA
>CACXFP010000005.1 GCA_902766985.1 uncultured Bacteroidia bacterium
ATGCGCGGCGGTCCTGGCAGAGGTCCGGGCAGAGGCCCCGGAGGTCCTCCCAGGCGGTAAGATCGAAAACGGCGCGTCTCCCCGGACGAGCCGTTCTTTTTATCTGTGAGGTTCGCGGATGATGAACTTGACCGTAAGGGACAGAAGGAGAAGGATGAAAATGAATGAACAGAGCCTGCCTGTGATGTCCCCGTGCCTGACAAAGAAAGTCTCTTCGGCGTTGAGGTTCACGGTGCCTTCCAGCGTCTCCCTTTCCCACCACGATGTCCTGGTCGTGATTTCACCCTTCTGGTTGATGAAGGCGGATATGCCGGTGTTGGCGCACCTGGCTATGTCCCTTCTGGTCTCGATGGCCCTGAGCGAAGAATAGCTGAGATGCTGCCTGTACCCGGGGGTGTTCCCCCACCAGGCATCGTTGGTTATGACTGCGAGCGCCTGGGCTCCGGCTTTAACATATCCGGTGCAGAATTCTCCATACACGGATTCGTAGCATATGGCGCAGCCAAGTGGTATTTTCCTGGTGGTCCTCCCATCCTGCCCGAAAGCCTCGCATACAAGTGTGGAACGTTCCTTCTGGCCGACATCCCTTCCCATCACGCCTCCAAGCATATCGTCCAGGGGCCGGAAGACGGCCGGGTACGGCGTCATTTCCACTCCGACCACGAGCTTGCTTTTGTGATAGATGCCGTTTCTTCCTCTCCCGTCGGTGATTATCGCTGAATTGTGGGATTCCAGCCACAGGTTGTCACGCAACTGCCGGGCGCAGGGCGTAGGCCTTGCGGGAGACGGAATCACTGTGTTGGTGGTGGCTCCGAAGAGGAGGTTGACTCCGTCATTGCCTTTTAGGAGGGAGTTGAAGGTTATCATTGATTCTCCGAGGCCCAGGCTGCCGGTGACAAGCCCTCCGGTGAATGTCTCCGGGGCGAGGACAAGTAGGGGAGATGCGGCTGAAGCGTCTCTGGCAGAGAGGTATGGCTCTATCTGTCTGATGAGGATGCTGTCTTGCTCTTCCCGGTCAAGGGCCTGGAATTTATCATAGGGGTCGAGGTTCGGCTGAAGGATTACGGTCTCCAGGCCGTCGGCAGTCTCCTCATAACGTGCGAATATCGCATGGGAGATGATGATGGGGACCGTGATGACCAGGAAACATGAAATGATAGATACTGCCCTGGCCAGGGGATTGAACCTTGTCCTCCAGCTTCCGCTCCGGATGGATTCAAGGATCCCGTACAGGCCGAGATTCGTCGCCCAGACCCAGAGGGAACCTCCGATGGTACCGGTCCATTCATACCACTGTATGGTTTTGATGCTTGTAGCGAAAGAGTTGCCGAGAACGAGCCAGGGCCAGGAAATCTGGGCATCGGTAAGGTACCACCTTTCCCATGCGATCCAGGCCGCGGCCAGGAATATGTAGGGAAGCGTGCCGCTCATCTTTTTTTTGCTCAGGCGGAAAAGGCCGAAGACAAGGGACATCTGGAGGGAATTGGCGAGGATGGCGAATATCCCCCCTCCTACCGTGGCGTTGCATACCCAGAAAGTGGTGGCGGTATTCCACAAGACGAAGGTCATGTAGTGCCATGGCCAGAGCCTCCTTACCTTCAGTTCATCGGCGATCCTGTCCATGAACAGCAGTGGAATGAAGCCGATCAGGGCCAGGAATCCTGAGTGTGGTACCAGGAATGGCAGCGACAGCAGGGTCGCAGACAGGACGGACAGAGCCGCAAACAATCCCGTAATCCTTTTCATCTCTACAAAGATATTAATTTTTTGCTACCTTTGTACGATATGTGTTTAAAGGAACCGTCCAGCCATGTTTCTTGACATTCTGAAGGCATTTGCGATAGGCATCTGCGCTGCGGCGCCAATCGGCCCTGTAGCCATCGTCGTATTGCAGAAAGCCCTCAGTTACGGACGCAGGACGGCCTTCGTATCGGCCTTGGGAAGTACCGTTGTCGACACGACCTATGCGGTCATCTCCCTCTTCGCCCTTACTGCCGTCGACGGTTTCCTGGAGCGCAACAATATCGTGATACGGATTGCGGGAGGAGTTGTCCTGATGGTCCTTGGCATCAGCATGGCTTTCAGGGATCCCTTCAAGAGGATCAAGGCAGGGGATAAGCCCGACCGGGCGGTCACCAAGAATTTCCTGGAGACCATGGTCTGCGCCCTGTCCAACCCCGGAGCGATTTTCGTGATGCTGGCCCTTTTCTCCTTCTTTGACGTGTCGGTCGGGAGCGCCAGTTTCTCCGTGGCTCCGGTGATCCTTGCGGTGAGCATGGGTTCCGCGGCGTACTGGTTCTTCTTTACCGGCTTCGTGAGCCGTTGGAAGGACTCGTTCCGGATCAGGACGCTGTTCTGGATCAGCCGGCTGTCGGGAATAGTAATAATGATCATAGGTTTAGCCCTGTTTGCGGACGGCATATACAATGTCATCTTCGCATAAGGTGGATAAGATAAGGTTCAAACGATGAGCAAGTTTTTAAGCAACTGGATAGTCAAGAACATTCTCCTGGCCGTATTGGCCGTTATTCTCCTGGCCGTGGCGGCTGATTTCGTCCTTGCCAGGCTGACCAACCACAACAAGGTTATTTCCGTGCCGGACATGACCAATATGACCGTTACCGAGGCTCGCAGAACGGCTGCAAACCATGATCTCAAGGCGGTCGTAACCGATTCCGTCTTCGTGAGGAGGATGCAGAAAGGGGCGGTTTACAGCCAGAATCCGAAAGCCGGGGCATCGGTGAAGAAAGGACGCAAGATACGTCTGACCATCAATGCCATGCAGGCCAAGAAGGTGACCATGCCCAACCTGGTCGGTTATTCCATGCGCCAGGCCAAGGCCGCCCTCCTGTCGAAGGGGCTCAATCTGGGCCGTCTCATCTATGTGGACGACATAGCAACCAACAATGTCCTCAAGCAGCTTCATTCCAACCGTCAGATCGCTCCCGGTGAGATGGTTGAGAGCGGGGCCGAAATAGACCTCGTCGTCGGCCTGAATTCCGAAGACAGGGCCACCTATATCCCTGATGTGGTGGGAATGAAGATGATGCGCTCCGTGGATGCGGTCCATGACAATTCCCTGAACGTCAAGAAACTCGTTTTCGACAAGAGGATAAAGACATACGCGGACTCCCTTAATTCCGTCGTCCAGAAGCAGACTCCGGCGCCTTCAGGAGCCCCTGTCCTCATGGGCTCCGAAGTTACGCTTTACCTTGCCCCTGATCCGCATACAACTCCTTCCAAGGCCGATACCACCAAGAAGAAATGAGCCTTATCCTTTCAGATCCCGAAGATCTCGAAGTTGACGATCCCGAAGAGGGACAACAGGAGATGTTCGAGCATTTCCGGCTTGTCGCTGACAAGGGACAGGCCCCGATGCGTCTTGACAAATACATGTCCACCCATCTTGAGGACACTTCGCGCCACAGGGTCCAGCTTGCGATAAAGCAGGGTTACGTCTTCATGGATGACAAGCCGGCCAAAGCCAACATGATGGTGCGTCCGTGCAGCGTCATCCGTTTCGTTATGCCCTACAGGAGGAGGGGATTGGAAATCCTTCCTGAAGACATACCCCTTGACATTGTTTATGAGGATGAAGACCTCCTGGTGGTTAACAAGCCTGCCGGTATGGTGGTACATCCCGGACACGGGCATTTTTCGGGTACCCTCGTCAATGCCCTGGCCTTCCATCTCGGCCTGAGGCAGGCTCCGGAGGCTGATGACGAGAGGATGGGAATCCTGGTCCACAGGATTGACAAGGATACCTCCGGGCTTCTCGTGGTGGCCAAGAATGAAGAGTCCCAGTTCAATCTCGCCAAGCAGTTCTATGACCACTCTATAGACCGAAGATACACGGCCGTGGTCTGGGGGAACCCGAAGGAGGATGAGGGTACGGTAGATGCCAATATAGGCAGGGATCCCGGCGACCGCCTCCGTTTCAAGGTTTACAAGGATCCTGAAAAGGGGAAACGTGCCGTCACCCATTACAAGGTCCTCGAGAGATTCGGATATGTCTCGGTGGTTGAATGCAAGCTGGAAACCGGCAGGACCCATCAGATCAGGGTCCACATGTCTTCGATAGGTCATCCTCTTTTCAATGACGAGAGGTATGGAGGGTCGGAAATCCGCCAAGGAACCATATATACGAAATACAAGCAGTTCATCCAGAACTGTTTCGCGCTTTGTCCACGTCAGGCTCTCCATGCCAGGACGCTGGG
>CACXFP010000006.1 GCA_902766985.1 uncultured Bacteroidia bacterium
TCCACCCCTTACGCCTATTATTTCGAGCAGGCCGGAAACGGAATGTATGTGAGGATGGCAATCATTTCGTATTTGTTGGGATATAGATAAAATATTTCCTATCTTTGGAGCGTTTTAATTTCAAATTAAAGTTTAAAACTAAAAATAGATAAAAATTCATAATATGGGTAAAGTTCATGTTTTCAATGCGGGTCCCTGCCTTCTCCCGCAGGTGGTGTATGACAGAGCCATTGAAGCCATCAAGGATTTCAAAGGCACAGGTGTTTCCCTCCTTTCCATTTCCCACAGGACCAAGGAGTGGGAGGCGACGATGGATGAGACACGCGCCCTGTGGAAAGAACTCCTGAACATTCCTGACGGTTACGAGACCGTTTTCCTTGGCGGCGGAGCCAGCATGCAGTTCCTTTACGTGGCCATGAACTACCTTGAGAAGAAGGCCGCCTACCTTGAGACCGGCGTCTGGGCGAAAAAGGCCCTGAAAGAGGCTGCCGGCCTTGGAAACGCTTATGCCATAGCTTCTTCAGCTGACAGGAATTATTGCTATATCCCCAAGGGATTCGACATCCCCTCCGACCTTGACTACCTGCATATCACCACCAACAATACGATTTACGGTACGGAAATCAGGCATGACATGGACTGCCCCGTCCCCCTCATCGCCGACATGTCCTCCGACATCCTCAGCCGTCCGGTGGACGTCAGCAAGTATGAGATGATCTACGGCGGCGCGCAGAAGAACGCCGGTCCTGCGGGCGTGGTTTTCGCCATCATCCGCAAGGACGGTCTCGGAAAGGTGTCCCGCTACCTTCCCACTATGCTCGACTACCGCACCCACATCGACAAGGGCAGCATGTTCAACACCCCTCCCGTATTCAGTATCTACGTGATGAACGAGACCCTCAAGTGGGTCAAGGCCATGGGCGGAGTCGATGCCATGCACAAGATCGACGTGAAGAAGGCCGATACGCTCTACGGCGAGATCGACCGCAATTCCCTCTTCCGCGGCACTGCCGACAAGGAAGACCGATCCATCATGAACGTATGCTTCGTAATGGCTGAAGGCCGTGAAAACCTCGCCGACGAATTCCTCTCCTTCTCCAAGGAAAGGGGCATCGTCGGAATCAAGGGACACAGGAGCGTCGGCGGTTTCCGCGCTTCCCTTTACAATGCTTGCAGCCAGGAGGACGTCGACGCCCTCGTGAAGGCCATGCAGGATTTCGAGACCCTCAAAAAATAAATGACATGAAGATTCTCGTAGCGACACAGAAACCTTTCGCCGCGGTTGCGGTTGAAGGCATAAAGAAGATTCTCACCGAGGCCGGTCACAGCGTGGACACCCTTGAGAAATATGCCGCGCAGGCCGATTTCGTCAATGCCGTAGCTCCATACGACGCCCTCATCATACGTAGCGACAAGGTTACCGACGAGGTGATGGCTGCCGCTCCGAACCTCAAGATCGTGGTCCGTGCCGGGGCCGGAGTGGACAATGTAGACCTCGCTGCGGCCAAGGCCCGCGGAATCGTTGTCATGAACACCCCGGGGCAGAATGCCAACGCCGTCGCCGAGCTCTGCATCGCCATGATGATATATATGTCCCGCGGGCAGTTCACTCCGGGAACCGGTTCCGAGATAATGGGCAAGAAACTCGGGGTGCAGGCCTTCGGCAACGTAGGCCGGCTGGTCGGAAAGAAGGCCGAAGCCCTCGGGATGCAGGTGATGGCCGTCGATCCGTTCATCCCTGCGGAGAAGATTGCGGAAATGGGCGCCGAACCGGCCGCAGACGTGAAACATCTCTATGAGAGCTGTGACTTCGTGTCAGTCCATATCCCCGCGACTCCCGAGACGATAAAGAGCATAGGTTACGATCTCATTACCAGCATGCCCAAGGGTGCGTGCCTCGTGAACGCGGCCCGCAAGGAAGTGATTGACGAGGAAGGGCTCGAAAAGGCTCTCGAGGAGCGTCAGGACCTCAAGTATATCACCGACCTGATGCCTGACAACTACGAGGCCCTCAAGGAGAAATTCGGTTCGAGGGTCTTCGCCACTCCCAAGAAGATGGGAGCCCAGACTTCCGAGGCCAACATCAATGCCGGACTTGCCGCCGCCCGTCAGATTGCCGACTTCTTTGCCACGGGCAACACCAGGTTCCAGGTGAACAGATAGATCCTACGTTTCGCTCAGAATGACATTCCTATGGTACGTGTAAAACCGTTCGCCGCGATAAGGCCCCCGAAAGAGATTGTTACCGAAGTGGCTGCACCTCCCTACGATGTCCTGAATTCGGAGGAGGCTCTGGAAATGGCAGGGGAAAAGTCCCTGCTCCATATCACAAAACCTGAAATCGACTTCAATCCCATCCTTCCGGACCATGACCAGAGGGTCTATGACAAGGCGGTCGAGAATTTCAAGCAGTGGAAGGCCAGGGGATGGCTGGTGCAGGACCCCAAGCCCTGCTACTATGTATATGCCCAGACGATGGGAGAGAGGACCCAGTACGGTCTCGTGCTCTGCGCCCACACCGACGACTACGCAGAAGGCAGGATCAAGAAGCACGAACTTACCCGCAAGGACAAGGAAGATGACCGCATGATACATGTCCGCATACAGAACGCCAACATCGAACCCGTCTTCTTCGCCTACAGGGACAACGAGGAACTGAATGCCATCGTGGCCGCCGCTTCCGCCGGGGTCCCGGAATATGACTTTGTTGATGAAAACGGCTTCGGGCACAGGTTCTGGGTGATTTCAGACCAGGACACCATCGACAGGATCACAAAGCTTTTCACCACCCAGGTCGATGCCTTCTATGTGGCTGATGGCCATCATCGTACGGCAGCTGCGGCCAGGGTAGGGGCTGAGAAGAGGGCGGAGAATCCCGCCCATACCGGACAGGAAGAGTATAACTATTTCATGACGGTATGCTTCCCCGAGAGCCAGCTCAAGATCCTTGACTACAACCGCGTGGTCAAAGACCTGAACGGGCTTGATGAAGAAGGATTCCTCAATGCGCTGGAAGCCGATTTCGAAGTTGCGCTCGTCTCCAAGCCACGTTGCGGACGCCCTGCGAAGCCAGTCGCCCCGACAGGCCTCCACAACTTCTCGATGTATCTGGGAGGCAAATGGTACTCCCTTACTGCCAGGCCCGGACGTTATGACGACACCGATCCCATCGGCGTGCTCGACGTGACGATCCTTTCCAACCTTGTCCTCGACCGTATCCTTGGCATCAAGGACCTCAGGACGGACAAGAGGATCGATTTCGTAGGCGGCATCCGCGGCCTTGGGGAACTCTCACGCAGGGTGGATTGCGGAGAGATGAAGGTGGCGTTCGCCCTTTATCCGGTCTCGATGGAGCAGCTTATAGACATCGCCGACAGCGGCAACATCATGCCTCCCAAGACAACCTGGTTCGAACCCAAGCTCCGCTCAGGCCTTGCCATCCATTCTCTGGCGTAGTCACCGTCAGATAGTCACCTGTTTCAGGCGGCGGCCTTCGTAGTGGGCAAGCCAGCGGAAGCCGAACATTTTGACGTACTGGGCGAAGTACATGAACTTGTCGCCTACGCGGGTGGGGTCGTGGGCATCCGAGCCCAGCGAGATGATCTCACCTCCCAGCTCACGGTAACGCATCAGGATGTCGCGGTCGAGCTCGGGAGTGCGGAGGCCATATTTCTGGTAGGTTTTTGTGTTGATTTCCAGGCCTTTCCCTTCAGATACCAGGAATTTGAGGATTTCATCCAGCTCTCCCGGGAAGTCCTTGTAGAAAATGCTCTGCTTGGGATATGGGGCATAGCGGGCGATGTAGTCGAAATGGCCCAGGATGTCGAAATCCTTGCCCAGCCATCGGATCTCTGAATATATCGTGTCCAGATATCGGCCATAGGCCTCTTTCCAGTTCTTGCCATTGTAGTATTCTCCCCAGTAGGGATCTGTGTCCTCGAGATAGTGCACGGAGGCGATGACCTGGTCGAACTCATTTTCCGACAGGAACTTCCTGACCTGCTCTCGGGAGTCCCTGTACATTCCGACCTCGACTCCCTTGAACACCCTGAATTTCTTGACCTGAGGCCAGGTGGTGCGGGTGACGCCTTCCAGCAGGCCCCCCTTCTCTACCTTTCCGGAGGCGACGATGGCGTTGATCCTGTCGATTTCCGCCTGCTGGGCCGGAACGTCGAATTCTTCCTTGCCGGTTTCCCCGTGGGCGGCTTTTCCGGAAGGAACGAAAATGTCGTTATGGTCGGTGATACAGATTCCTCCGAGTCCTTTCACTATGGCTTCCCGGGCGTTTCTTTCCACGGAAGTCCTTGATCCGTCGAAAGAAAACTGGCTGTGTACGTGGGTATCGAAAAACATGCTGCGAAATTAGTGAAAAATTAATAATTTTGCATCTATATATTCTCTTGGATAATGATTACTTTCGGATACAAAAGCAAACTGAGCAGCATCCTGAGGGCCTGCGCCGCCATCGGCATAGGACTCGTAATGATACTTGCCACCGACGCTACGGTAACCGTGGTCAAGATAGTCGCAGCATTCCTGATGGTCGTGGGAATCGTTTCCCTGGTCGTCGGATTTGTCGACCGGAAGACGGGTTCCCTTCCCTTGCTCGGCACGAATGCCGTCGTCGACCTGGTGCTGGGCGTCCTGCTTTTCCTCTATCCCACGCAGGTGGCTGGATTCATCGTTTATGCCATAGGAGCCGTCCTTATCATTTTCGGCATTCTCCAGCTCATAGTGCTCATAGGAGCACTCTCCCTCATTGGCGGAGGTTTCCTTACCCTTGTCCTCAGCATATGTGCGATTGTCGGGGGTATCATATTGGTATTCAATCCTTTTACTATGAAGGTAATGAGCATACTTGCGGGAGCTGCGCTCATCGTCTATGGCGTGCAGGAACTGATGTCCGCATGGAAGGTGCGCAAGGCTGTCAAGGTGCAGGAAACCAGGAGGCTCGAAACCTCCGGAACGATTGACGCAAAGGATGTCGACTTCGTAAAGGAGGATGAAGGACAGCCGGAGGGAGAACTGTCGGATGAAGACGATTGGTAGGATAAGATGATACCCCAGGAAACAGTCAACAGGATTCTTGATACCGCAAGGATCGAGGAGGTAATAGGAGATTTCGTGACGCTCAAGCGCCGCGGGGCCGACTATGTGGCCTGTTGTCCGTTCCACAACGAAAAGACCCCTTCTTTCCACGTTCATCCGGCCAAGGGGTTCTATTACTGTTTCGGCTGTCACAAGGGAGGCTCTGCAGTGGGTTTCGTGATGGATTTCGAGCATCTCTCCTATGTCGAGGCCCTGAAATACCTTGCGAGGAAATACAATATCGAAGTCGTGGAAAAGGAAGAGAGCGCCGAGGACATCGCTGCCAGGCAGAGAAATGAAAGCCTTTTACTGGTCACTGACTTCGCCCAGCAGCATTTCGTCAGATCCCTCCAGGAACCGGAAGGGAGGTCGATAGGACTCCAGTATTTCCATTCCCGTGGACTTGAGGATTCCACCATTGTGAAATACGGGCTCGGATGGGCTCCCCAGAACCGGAGATCCCTGTATGATGAAGCCCTGAAGACCGGATACAAAGAGGAATATCTCCTGGAGACCGGCCTTTGCAGGAAATATGAAGACGGATCGGTGCGCGACAGCTTCTACGACCGCGTCACCTTCCCCATCCATTCGGTTTCAGGACGGGTCATAGGATTCGGGGCCAGGACCCTGAAGACCGATCCGAAAATAGCCAAGTACAAGAATTCCAGCGATTCTCCGATTTATCACAAGGAGCAGTCCCTTTACGGTATCTGGTTCGCAAAAAGCGAGATAGCCAAGAAGGACAGGTGCTACCTTGTGGAGGGATACCTGGATGTGCTGAGCATGCATCAGCTCGGTATCGAGAACGTCGTGGCCTCCAGCGGCACTGCTTTGACGGAGAACCAGATACGTATCATAAAGAGGTTTACCGACAACGTCACCATCATGTACGACGGGGATTCTGCGGGAATCCATGCCGCCCTCAGGGGAATAGACATGTTCCTTCGTCAAGGGATGAACGTACGGGTCGTGCTTCTGCCTGACGGCGACGATCCGGATTCCTTCGCACGCAAGCACACCCTCGAGGAAGTGAGGGACTTCCTTTCCGGGAACGAACAGGATTTCGTTACCTTCAAGTCGGAACTCCTGATGAAGGGAACGGAAAGGGACCCCCTGAAGAGGGCTTCCGTCATCAACGAGATAGCCGACACCATCGCCGACATTCCAGATGCCGTGAAGCGTTCCGTTTTCGTGGATGATTGCAGCCGCAGGTTCAACATTGATTCCCAGATACTTTTCGAGCGTATCAGGAAGACCATGGAGAGGGCGCAGGAAGAAAGGCGTAAGGCCAAGGAGAGGGAAATGGCAAGAAATGAAGGGACGCCGGAAGCCGGCGACGCCGAACCTGCCGGCGAAAATGTCCCCGTCCGGCAGGCCGGAACGGTGGATGCCTCCGTCACCACGATGGAGCAGCTGGAGGAAAACCGCACGGTGGGAAAGGCGGAGAGGGACCTTCTCAATTTCATCCTCACCAACGGCACATCTCCCATGAATTTCGAGAGTGATTCGGAATTCTACCAGGGAGAAGACCCGGAGGCCCGGCAGACGGTGTTTGATTTCATCAGCGCCTCGATGGACGGATCATCCTTCAGCAATTCAATCTATAGGAAGGTTTACGAGGAATACAGTGAAAAATACTATGATGGGGATGCCCAGGAGAGCATAGTCAAGTCACTGATGGACAGCCCTGACCGGACTACCGCCTACGTGACGTCCCAGCTCTGCACTCCCCGCTATGAGCTCAGCGTGAAGAATTTTACGGATTCCCTGATGTCCAATGAGTCCTGGCTTGTGAAGTATGTCCCCAGGGCTATCCTGGTGTATCAGGAGAAGAGGCTTGAAGACAAGATAATAGGTTTGAACGGCGAACTCAAGACCGCTTCGGTCGAGGGGCAGACCGCGATAATGAAGAGAATAATGACGCTCCAGAGGGCCAAGAAGGCCGTCAAAGTAAAACTTGGAAGAGAAAAGGAATGATTATGGAAAAGAACTACAAGAGAACCCTGGTCACATGTGCGTTGCCATATGCCAACGGCCCTGTCCATATAGGGCACCTGGCCGGCGTGTATGTGCCTGCGGACATTTATGTCAGGTACCTCAGGATGAGGGGGAAAGAAGTGCTTTATGTCTGCGGCAGCGACGAGCACGGGGTACCCATCACCATAAAGGCACGCGCCCAGGGCGTCTCACCCCAGGACATAGTGGACAAATACAACAGGATCATCAAGGACTCCTTCTCCGGGCTCGGCATCAACTTCGACGTCTATTCCAGGACTACGTCCAAGGTCCATCACGACATTGCCTCCGGTTTCTTCAAGAAACTTTACGACGAAGGCAAATTCATCACCCGGGAGAGCGAACAGTTCTACGACGACGAGGCTAAGACCTTCCTCGCCGACCGCTATATAGTCGGGACCTGCCCCAAATGCGGCAACCCCAACGCATACGGCGACCAGTGCGAGAAATGCGGCTCAACCCTCAGTCCCGAAGAACTCATCGACCCCAGGTCCGCCCTCAGCGGAAGCGCCCCCAGGAAGGTGAAGACCAAGCACTGGTATCTCCCCCTGGACAAGTATGAGCCCTGGCTCAGGGACTGGATCCTTGAAAACCACAAGGAGTGGAAGACCAACGTTTACGGCCAGTGCAAATCCTGGCTGGACGGCCATCTCCAGCCCCGTGCCGTGAGCCGCGACCTGGACTGGGGCATCCCCGTTCCGGTCGAGGGAGCCGAGGGCAAGGTGCTTTACGTGTGGTTTGACGCCCCTATCGGATATATTTCCAACTCGAAGGAGCTCCTTCCCAATTCCTGGGAGAAATGGTGGAAGGATTCCGACACCCGTCTGGTCCATTTCATCGGGAAGGACAATATCGTGTTCCACTGCATCGTCTTCCCTTCAATGCTGAAGGCCCACGGCGACTATGTCCTTCCGGACAACGTGCCTGCCAACGAGTTCCTGAACCTTGAGGGAGACAAGATATCCACTTCCCGCAACTGGGCCGTATGGCTTCAGGACTATCTCCAGGATTTCCCTGGCCAGGAGGACGTGTTGAGGTACGTACTTTGCGCCAACGCCCCCGAGACCAAGGACAATGACTTCACCTGGAAGGACTTCCAGCAGAGGAACAACTCCGAACTCGTGGCCATATTCGGCAATTTCGTCAACCGTGCCGTCGTCCTTACCCAGAAATGGTTCGGCGGGAAGGTTCCCGGGGACTTGAAACCCGAGGCCATCGACAGGGAAACCCTCTCCCAGATACCCGTCTGCCGGGCGAATCTCGAAAAATATCTTGAGACCTTCCATTTCCGCGAGGCACTCAAGGAGGCCATGAACATGGCGCGCATAGGCAACAAGTACATCTCGGACACCGAGCCCTGGGCGGTCGCCAAGACCGACCTTGACAGGGCGGCCTCCATCCTTCACACCTGCCTCCAGATCTGCGCCGACCTTGCGATCGCTTTCGAGCCGTTCCTCCCGTTCTCCGCAGAGAAGCTCCGTGACATTCTCCGCGTGGGCATCGAAGCCGGGAAGGATTTCCGCCGCGGGGATGCCGACGGATTCGGGGACACTGAGAACTGCTACGGTCCCATGGATGGCCGTGCACGTCACACCGAGTCCTGCGGGGAGTTGAGGGATCCGAT
This sequence comes from uncultured Bacteroidia bacterium, assembly GCA_902766985.1. Classification (GTDB taxonomy): domain Bacteria; phylum Bacteroidota; class Bacteroidia; order Bacteroidales; family UBA932; genus Cryptobacteroides. Next base: position 8,729 of record CACXFP010000006.1, read on the forward strand.
GTACCGTCTCATCCTGAAATGGGATGACCTCGGCTCCGAAAGCCTGCTGCCCGCCGGACATGAGCTTGGCGAGCCTGCGCTGCTGTTCAGCAAGATAGATGACAGCGTGGTTGATGCCCAGGTGGCCAAGCTGAATGCGACCAAGGCTGCCAACGAGGCTGCCGCAAAGGCGGCTGCCGCCAAGGAAGTCGAACCTCAGAAGGAAGAGGTTACATTCGATGATTTCGGCAGGATGGACATCCGTACGGCCACCGTCCTCGAGGCGGTGAAGGTGCCGAAGACCGACAAGCTCCTAAAGCTTACGATTGATATCGGAATCGACAGGAGGGTCATCGTGTCCGGGATTGCCGAGTACTATTCTCCCGATGACATGGTGGGAAAGCAGATTTGCATCCTTGCTAACCTCAAGCCCCGCACCATCAAAGGGATAGAGTCCCAGGGCATGATCCTGATGGCCAAGCAGGGGGATGGATCGATGAGGTTCATAACCCCCGAGGAGGCTGTCTGCAACGGAGCCATGGTCGGATAGGTTATGGCATTGACGGTGATACAGGGAGCGGACCTTTCTTCCCGGAACACTTTCGGGATGAGGGTTTCCTGCCGCCGTCTTGTCGAATACAGGTCCGAACAGGAACTGAGGGACTACCTGGTTGACCGCCCTTCGGAGGAGCCGCTCCTCCATATCGGCGGAGGCAGCAACCTTTTGTTTACCAAAGACTTTCCAGGAACGGTCCTGCACTCCTGCATTAAGTTCATCGAGCCTTTGGAAGCGGCCGCCGGTGAAGGATCCGGCGGCTGTTGCACGCCTCCGGGCGAAAATTCCGGCTTGCTGAAAAAGGCTTCGCCGGATATTTCCGCCACTCCGGCGACAGAGGAGGTGCTCCTGCGTGTCGGGGCAGGGGTGGTCTGGGACGACCTTTGCGCCTGGTGTGCGGAGAAGGGACTATGGGGGACTGAGAACCTGTCGCTGATCCCAGGAGAGGTTGGGGCTGCTGCAGTGCAGAATATCGGCGCTTATGGCCGGGAAGTCAAGGACCTGATTGTCAGGGTAGAATGTATTGATTTGAAGACGGGGGAGAAGGTGGTTTTCGATAATGGGGACTGCCGTTACGGCTACCGTGACTCCGCTTTCAAGAATGAATTGAAGGGAAAATATGCCGTCACCGCCGTCGTCCTGAAGGTGACCGGAGAGTATTCTCCCGAACTGGATTACGGTCACGTCCGGGAGGCGGTTATCAGGGAATACGGTTCTGACGAGAAGCTTACTCCGATGATGGTCAGGAAGGTGATCATCGATACGAGGAAAGGGAAACTTCCCGAACCGTCGGAGGTCGGAAGCGCGGGGAGTTTCTTCAGAAATCCGTATATTACGGAAAATCAATACAGGACGGTCGAGTCGGTGGCTGAGAGGGAAGGTCTGGGACCTGTGCCGCATTTCCCTGTTGAGGGCGGCCTGGTCAAGGTTCCGGCGGCCTGGATGATAGACAAATGCGGCTGGAAGGGCGTACGCCGTGGCAATGCAGGGGTCTGGGATACCCAGCCGCTGGTGCTTGTCAATGCGACGGGGAAGGCATCTCCCGATGAGATCCTTGGACTTGAAAATGAAATTATAGCTTCTGTAAAGAATCGCTTCGGAGTCACCCTTGTACCCGAAGTTGAACATATTTAACAAACTGCCCATGAGTTCTTTTGTAATTGAAGGCGGACATAAGCTGAGCGGGACCATCACCCCGCAGGGGGCCAAGAACGAGGCCCTCGAGGTCATCAGCGCCATCCTGCTGACCGACGAGGAAGTCATTATCTCCAACGTTCCGGAAATCCTTGACGTCAAGAACCTTATCGCTCTCTTCGAGGAGATGGGGGTGAAGGTGGTGAAGCTTGGGAAGGGAAAGTATTCCTTCAAGGCGGACGCCATCGACGTGAGCTATATAGACAGCGACGAATTCATAAGCAAGTGCGCCCGCCTGCGAGGCTCCGTGATGGTGGCGGGTCCTCTCCTGGCCCGTTTCGGCCATGTATGGTTCCCCAAGCCGGGCGGCGACAAGATCGGCCGCCGGAGGGTCGATACCCACATCGTCGGCATGATGAATCTCGGAGCGAGCCTCAATTACGACAAGGGCCGCAGGGCATATCACCTTTCCATTCCGGAAGGAGGTTCCCTGACCGGCAGATACATGCTTCTGGACGAGGCTTCCGTAACCGGAACGGCCAACATACTCATGGCAGCAACCCTTGCCAAAGGCCAGACCGTTATTTACAACGCTGCCTGTGAACCCTATGTCCAGCAGCTGTGCCGTCTCCTGATAAGGATGGGGGCCATTATCGACGGCGTCGGTTCCAACCTTCTCAGGATCACCGGCGTAAGCCGCCTGGGAGGGGCCTCCCACACTATCCTCCCCGACATGATTGAAGTTGGTTCTTTCATCGGCATGGCCGCCATGAACCGCAGTTCCCTCACGATCAAGGACGTTTCCTGGAGCAACCTCGGAATCATTCCCGAGTGTTTCAGGCGTCTGGGAGTCAATCTTGAGCAGAGAGGGGATGATATCTTCGTTCCCGAGCAGGAGAGCTATGTGATCGATTCCTTCCTCGACGGGTCCATCATGACGATTGCCGATGCCCCGTGGCCGGGCCTTACCCCTGACCTGCTCTCCGTGATGCTCGTCGTTGCCACCCAGTGCCGCGGCAGCGTCCTGATCCATCAGAAGATGTTCGAGAGCAGGCTCTTCTTCGTCGACCGCCTCATCGACATGGGCGCCCAGATCATCCTCTGCGACCCCCACAGGGCCGTAGTCATAGGTCATGATCACAAATTCACGCTCCGGGCCGGAAATATGCTCTCTCCCGACATCAGGGCAGGTATCGCCTTACTTATAGCGGCAATGAGCGCGAAAGGGACGAGCGTGATAGGGAATATCGAGCAGATCGACCGCGGATATGAGGACATTGACGCCCGCCTCAGGGCGATCGGGGCGAACATAACGCGACAATAGGCCATGAACCTCCTCTCCTTTGTCGTTCTTGCCAACTTGCTTCTCCCGGCATCTCCTGCCATTCTGGGCGACACCGAAGAATCTCCCGTCGCCGGCGAAGTATCCGGTGTCGGTTGCACGCCTCCGGGCGAAAATTCCGGCTCGCTGAAAAAGGCTTCGCCGGATATTTCCGCCACTTCGGCTACCCCTGTCATTCTGAGCGACAGCGAAGAATCTCCCGTCGCAGGCGAAGGATCCGGTGTCAGCGGGGAGGCGCGGGTGATGGTCAGGGACGGGCTGCTGTCGATTGAGCGGGAGAATTTCAAACTCTGGGGCGATATCCGGTTTCAGGCGGACGCCGGCACGTTCTTCGGCGCACCGGGCTTTTGCAACAGGACTTTTGACGGGGGAGACAATCCGGACCATATCGGTAGCGGGATAATATTAAGGAGGGCGCGAGTGGCCATAAAGAGCCTCCTGTATGGGAAATGGTTCGCCCAGGTTGAGGCCGAGATCTCCGCCCGTCCCGAGCTTACATATGCTTTTCTCGCATACAAGGGCATTCCTTATCTTACCCTGAAAGGCGGCCTGACCGACGAGGATTTCTCCATGCAGCAGAACGCCTCCTTCCATAACATGACCTTCCTGGAA
>CACXFP010000007.1 GCA_902766985.1 uncultured Bacteroidia bacterium
AACGGAGCTGCTGGAAAATACCAGAATACCGGCGTTTCTGGCCTGTTCCAGATCGGCATGTCGGAGCGCTGCCACAAGAACGGGAGCATATGGACGATTACCAACCCCCAGATCGAGACCAACAGTGCGGCCAACGCCTGGAACAAATTTGATCATGAACTCTATATGAGGCGCAGGTGCTACCTGAAGCACTTGTAAGTTTTCCCGGAGTAGTCCGGGCAGTACCGATCATTATTTTCAGGTTAATCATTCCCATATAGAAATTTTATTTTATGGCAGATAGCAACGCCCTGATAGACAAGATACTCAGTCTTCAGGAAAAATATATGAAACTCCAGGAGCAGCTTTCAAGCCCCGAGGTGGTTTCCGACATGAAGAAGTTCGTCCAGCTGAACAAGGATTACAAGGAGCTGGAGCCGGTCATTAAGGCCGGGCTGGAATACAAAGGCATGGTGGAGGAGCTCGCCGAGGCGAAGGACATCATGATCAATGAGAAGGATGAGGAACTCAGGGAAATGGCACGCGCGGAGATCGCCGACATCGAACCCAGGATTCCCGAGATGGAGCAGAAGATAAAGATTCTCCTCATACCGGCGGATCCCGATGACGCTAAGAATGCGATCGTGGAAATCCGCGGTGGCACCGGAGGTGACGAGGCTGCCATTTTCGCCGGAGACCTTTTCCGCATGTATGCCAAATTCGCCGAGGTCAAGGGATGGAAACTGGAGATCAACGATGAGGCCCCCGGCACCGCCGGCGGCTACAAGATGGTCGTTTTCAAGCTGTCATCCAACTCCGACGGCGTTTACGGCACCATGAAATATGAGTCCGGAGTCCATCGCGTGCAGAGGGTCCCCCAGACCGAGACCCAGGGCAGGATCCAGACTTCAGCCGCGTCGGTGGCCGTTTTCCCTGAAGCCGGCGAATTCGATGTCACCCTTGACATGAACGATATCCGCAAGGATACCTACTGCTCTTCAGGACCCGGAGGCCAGGGCGTTAATACCACCTATTCCGCCGTCCGACTGACCCATATCCCTTCCGGGCTCGTGGTCCAGTGCCAGGAGGAGCGTTCGCAGATCAAGAATTTTGAAAGGGCCCTGGAAGAACTCCGTACCAGGCTGTACAACCTCGAGCACCAGAAATATCTCGACAGCATCTCCGCCCAGCGAAAGACCATGGTTTCCACCGGAGACCGTTCAGCGAAGATACGCACCTACAACTATCCCCAGTCCAGGGTGACCGATCACCGTATCGGCTGGTCCACCTACAACCTTCCGGGTTTCATGGACGGGAACATCCAGGAGTGCATCGACCAGCTTACCATAGCTGAAAACGCCGAACGCCTCAAGGAAGCCGGCGAGGAATAATTTTGCAACCGGCAAGCCGCCATGAAAAGAATCGTTTCCATACTGTTAGCATCAGTCGTTGCCGCCGTAGCCTTGACGGCCCAGAACCGGTCCCTGAAAGATATCCAGCAGGATTTCGTCGATCTGAGGTTCGGAATGTTCATCCATTACAATATTCCGACCTATACCCCTGAGGACTGGCCGGACCCCGATGCTCCGGCTGATCTTTTCAACCCCACCAAGCTCGATTGCCGGCAGTGGGCCCTTGCGGCAAAGTCCGCGAACATGACCTATGGCTGCCTGACTACAAAGCACCACAGCGGATTCTGCATCTGGGATACGGCCACCACGGATTACAATGTCATGAACAGCCCGTACGGGAAGGATGTGGTCCGGCAGTTCGTCGATGCCTTCCGTGCCGAAGGCCTGAAGGTCATGCTGTATTATTCCATCCTCGACACTCACCATCGTCTCCGTCCTGGATACATAGTGCCCGAGCATGTAGACATGGTGAAGGCCCAGCTGCGGGAACTCCTCACCGGATACGGAGAGATCTCAGCCATCATCATCGACGGATGGGATGCGCCATGGAGCCGGATATCCTATGATGAGATTCCGTTTGAGGAGATCTACGCCCTTGTTAAGGAATTGCAGCCGGAATGCCTCCTGATGGACCTGAACGCCGCGAAATATCCAGCCGAGGGAATGTTCTATACCGACATCAAGTCTTATGAACAGAATGCGGGACAGCATATTTCCAAAGAGACCAACACGCTCCCGGCCTTGTCCTGCATGCCGATCCAGAAGACCTGGTTCTGGAAGGAGTACATGCCGTACACTCCGGTAAAGGACCCCCGCATGATCGTGGAGGACAATATCAGGCCGATGAAGGATGTGTTCTGCAATTTCATCCTGAACGTCGCCCCCAACAGGGACGGGCTTATGGATGACAATGCCCTTGAAGCCTTGAGGCAGATAGGGAGGATGTGGAAGAAGGAGAAGGACCTGCCTGTCCTGGGGAATGTCCCCGAACCTTTCGTGTCCAGCAACCTTGCCAAGGGAAAGAGGGTAGAAAGCAGCTGGAGCTACGATTGCGACATAATGGACCTCGCGAATGACGACAGTTTCAGGACGAAGTGGGTATCCCATCCCCTGGTCGAGAATCCTTTCCTGACGGTTTATCTTGGATCGGAGCAGGCTGTAAATGCCGTTTCGGTTACCCAGGGGGCCGGGATGGATGGAATCAAAGATTATTATCTTGAGTATAGGAGGGCGGGGCAGTGGCGTCCTCTCGCTGAAGGACATGATGAAGGCCGCGTGAAGATCCTCAGGTTCCCGG
>CACXFP010000008.1 GCA_902766985.1 uncultured Bacteroidia bacterium
GTAACAGAATTCCTCCCTGTCGCATCCGAAAGGTCAGTCGGGAAGAAAGTGACGTTCGAAGGAAAGGAATATTCGGTAATAAGCGCCGACGAGGCCATATCCCGCAAACCCGACCTGGCGGTGTTCTCCGCAGGTGGCGATGCATCAAAGGAGCTGGCTCCGAAGTTTGCGGCCGCAGGCTGCAGGGTTGTGGACAATTCTTCCTACTGGAGGATGGATCCGAGCAAGAAACTCGTGGTGCCGGAGGTGAACGGCGACGTCCTCACGGCCGATGACTACATCATAGCGAACCCCAACTGTTCAACCATCCAGATGATCCTCCCCATCGCCCCCATCCATAGGAAATACGGCATCAAGAGGATCGTTGTCTCCACCTACCAGAGCGTCACGGGAGCCGGCAACAGGGCCGTGTTCCAGATGAATGAAGAAAGGGCCGGGAAGAAATGGGGCGAATATGCGGCAAAATTCCCCTGGCCGATCGATGAGAACATCATCCCCCACATCGACGTCTTCCTTGAGAACGGCTACACCAAAGAAGAGATGAAGATGGTGAACGAGACCCACAAGATCCTGGGCGACGATTCCATCGGTGTCTCCCCCACTACGGCCCGTGTCCCCGTACTCGGAGGCCACTCCGAATCCGTAAACCTCGAACTGGAAAAGGATTTCACCCTCGACGACATCCGCAGGCTCTGGGAAGAGACTCCCGGCGTGACCATCCAGGACGACCCTTCCAACAACGTTTACCCCATGCCCCTCTATTCCCTCGGAAAGGACGATGTCTTCGTCGGCAGGCTCCGCAGGGACCCCTCGGTTGAATACGGCCTCAACTTCTGGTGCGTATCCGACAATATCCGCAAGGGAGCTGCCACCAACGCCATCCAGATCGCCGAGACACTTCTTGCCAAAGGCTTCCTGAAGGCGTAGATCCTTCGCTGACGCTCGGAATGGCTGGGCAGACGGAAAATGACAAAAGGCGGATCCTTGACGGACCCGCCTTTTCAGTGTGTTTTCCCGACTGGGATTAGTCGGTAAGGGAGAAGCGCTTGAACGCTACGACCTTGGCCTCTTTGTCAACGGACTGGATGTACTCCTTCACGGTCATCTTGCCGTCGGCCTGTACGAAATCCTGATCCTCGAGGGTAGCCTCCTTGAAGAACTTGCTGAGCTTGCCCTTCGCAATGTTCTCGAGCATTGCAGCGGGCTTGCCGGCCATCTTCGGATCCTCGGACATCTGCTGCTTGTACATCTCAAGCTCCTTCTCGACGATTTCCTTGGGGCAGTCAGCCTCGGAAACGGAGACGGGGTTCATGGATGTAACCTGCATTGCGATGCCTCTTCCGAGTTCGGCGGGAACTTCCTTGTTGAAAGCCACGATGGCGCCGAGCTTGTTGTTGAAGTGGACATAGCTGGAGATGCAGGGAGCTTCGAGGGAAGCGTAATAAGCGAGGTCATGCTTCTCGCCGGTCTTTCCTGTCTGGGCGGAAATCTCCTCCTCGACAGTGTGGCCGTTGGAGCACTTTGCAGCCTTGAGAGCCTCAAGGTCAGCAGGATACTCTGCGATAGCCGCGTCGGCGATCTCATTGGCAAGGGCTTTGAACTCAGGGGTGGCGGATACGAAGTCAGTCTCGCAGCCGAGGCATACGATGACGGCCTTGTTTCCGTTGATCCTTACGACGACCGCACCTTCGGTGGTGGCCCTGTCAGCCCTCTTAGCGGCTACGAGCTTACCTTTCTCACGGATGATGTCGACAGCTTTCTCGAAGTCTCCTTCAGCCTCGATGAGGGCGTTCTTGCAGTCCATCATTCCTGCGCTGGTCATCTTGCGCAGTTTCATTACATCTGATGCTGTGATTTGCATGGCGTAATCTTTTTAAATGTTATTCTGCCTTGGGGGCTTCTTCCTGTACGGGTTCGGCTGCAGGAGCCTCTGCCTCGACATCGACGGGCTTTGCTCCCTTGCGGGCGCGAAGCTTCTTGCCGGGCTGCTGCCTTTCGGCGGCCTCAACCTCTTCCGTTTCCTTGTCCTTATCCATCTTGCGCTCTTCGAGACCTTCCTGGATGGCCTTGCAGAGAGTGCTGACAACGATTTCGATGGACCTTACAGCATCGTCATTTGCCGGTATCACATAATCAATCGGTGTAGGATCGCAACATGTGTCAACCATAGCGAATACCGGTATGTTGAGGCGGTTGGCCTCCTTGACTGCATTGGCTTCCTTCTGGATGTCAACTACGAAAAGGGCTGAAGGAAGACGGCTCATGTCCTTGATGGAGCCGAGGTTCTTCTCAAGCTTCTCCCTCTGGCGGTTAACCTGGAGACGCTCCCTCTTGGCGAGTTTCTCGAAGGTGCCATCCTCTTTCATCTTGTCGATGGTGTTCATCTTCTTGATGGCCTTGCGGATGGTAGGGAAGTTCGTGAGCATTCCGCCCGCCCACCTCTCGGTGATGTAGGGCATGTTCACTGCGGCGGCGTTCTCGGCCACGATATCCTTGGCCTGTTTCTTGGTCGCCACGAAAAGTATCTTGCGGCCGGAACGGGCGTACTCTTTCATTACGTCGGCGGCCTCGTCCAATTTGACGATTGTCTTGTGCAGGTCTATGATGTGGACCCCGTTCTTCTGGTCGAAGATGTAGGGAGCCATCTTAGGGTTCCACTTGCGGGCGAGATGTCCGAAGTGTACTCTTGCATCAAGCAGTTCCTGGAAATTTGTTCTTGGCATTTTAATAAAAATTGTTTCGTTTTTTGAAAACTTTCCCCGAATGTCTCTAGGGGACTCTTTTCTTCAATCCGGAGTAGCGGACCTTGTCCGGTCTCCTGGGATTTTCCGCGGCAGAGGCAATCTTCAAGCAGCTTCCCGGGACATCCCGTCCTGAAAAAGATCAGAAGATTTGGCAACCGCTGCCGTGCATAGACGCTTACCTGTCTCTGACTAACGTTTACTGAACTGGAAGCGACGGCGTGCACCGGGCTGGCCGGGCTTCTTCCTTTCAACCTCGCGGGCATCGCGGGTAAGGAAACCGGCAGCCTTGAGGGCGGGACGGTATGCCTCTTTGTCTACATCGCAAAGAGCGCGGGAGACGCCGAGCCTTACGGCCTCGGCCTGGCCTTTGATACCGCCACCCACGAGGGTGACCTTGACGTCGAACTGTCCTTCAGTACCCGTAACTGCGAAAGGCTGGTTGACGATGTAGCGGAGGGAGTCCTCTTTGAAATAATCGGCGAGGTCCCTGCCGTTGATGGTCACATTGCCTTTTCCTGCTACGAGATAAACGCGAGCCACGGCTGATTTACGTCTTCCAAGGGCGTGTATCTGTTCCATTTGCTCTGTTTAAATTTCGTTCAACTTGATTTCTTTGGGGTTCTGCGCCTGGTGAGGATGCTCGGGTCCTGCATATACATACAGGTTTCCGTAGAGCTTGTCACCAAGACGAGTCTTCGGAAGCATGCCTTTGACAGACCTCCTGATGAGTTCAGCGGGGCGGGTGCGCAGAATCTCGGCCGGCGTGGTGAAACGCTGTCCACCGGGATAGCCGGTGTAACGCGTGTACACGCGGTTGGTCATCTTCTTTCCCGAAAGGGCGACCTTCTCGGCGTTGACTACGATGACGTTGTCACCGCAATCCACGTGAGGGGTAAAGCCGGGTTTGTTCTTGCCCCTGAGGACAAGGGCAACCCTTGCTGCCAGACGACCAAGTGCAAGATCCGTTGCATCAATGACGACCCACTCTTTCTTCACGGTCGCTGCATTCAGCGATACCGTTTTGTAGCTCTGTGTGTCCACTGTCTTGATCTTTAATGGTTTAACTATAAAAAATTGCGATCCCTACACATTATAGGGGTCGCAAAGGTAAGAATATTTTCGCTTTTTACAAAATCAATTCGCAGAAGGAGACCCGTCTGAAGAGAGGACTTCGTTCTGCACCTGGACCGAAGCTTCGTGGATCGCATTGTACACGGAGGAGATGAATTCCGGGCTGAGACCTTTCTTCTTCCCCTCTTCTATCATCTCCTGAAGCACGCTGTCCCAGCGGCCTGTCTGGAGGATGGCCACGTTGTGGGCCTTCTTGTACTCTCCGATGCGGCGGCTGACCGACATGCGGGACGCAAGCATGCTGAGGATTTCGTCATCAATCACGTCTATGCGTGTCCTGAGCTGGGAGAGGTTTTCGTTGAAATCACTGTCCTCCACCTCGTTGTCGCGGACCACGATCTTTCCGAGGAAATCTTGCATGGCTTCCGGCGTCACCTGCTGGGAGGCATCGCTGAGGGCGCAGGACGGATTGCAGTGCGACTCGATCATCAGGCCGTCCAATCCAAGGTCGAGGGCCCTTTGGGAAAGTTCAAGAAGATATTTCCTGTCCCCTCCCATATGACTGGGATCGGCGAAAAAAGGAAGCCCGGGATACCTGGTCCTGAGTTCTATGGCTATCCTCCAACCGGGATCGTTCCGGTACTGTATTTTCTGGAAGGAGGAGAACCCTCGGTGGATGACGCCGAGCTTGCGGATCCCGGCCTGGTTGAACCTCTCCAGCGCGCCTATCCACAGGTCGAGGTCCGGATTGACGGGGTTCTTCACAAGGACGGGAATCTCCGTATCCTTCACGGCATCGGCTATTTCCTGGACAAGGAAGGGGTTGGCCGTCGTCCTGGCCCCTATCCACACCATGTCCACACCGTATTTGAGGCATTCGAAGACATGACGCTCGCTCGCGACTTCCGTACACACCTTCATCCCGGTCTCGCGCTTTACCTCCTGAAGCCACTTGAGGCCTTCGGTTCCCACGCCTTCAAAACTTCCCGGATGGGTCCGCGGTTTCCAAATTCCGGCACGGAAAACATTGATTCCAAGGGCTCTGAGTCCCTTTGCCGTCTCCATTACCTGCTCCCTCGTCTCCGCGCTGCACGGTCCGGCTATGATCATGGGCCTGGGCAGGGTGAAAAAACCCCACTCAGTCACCGGTACTGTATCCAATATCTTGCTCATTATTATTTTATTATCCTTTTGATCCTGTTGGCTTCCCTGATCAGGGCATCCAGAGTGGCGGCGTCTCCGGAGCTTATCGCGTCCCGGAATTCCTTCACCTTCTCTATATAGGTATCTACCCCTTCCAGGACATTATCCTTGTTCTGCAGGAAAATCGGGGTCCACATCGCGGCATTGGACTTGGCCAGCCTCGCGGTAGAGGAGAAACCGCCGGAAGCCAGGTCGAAGATATGGCTGTCGTCCTTTTCCTTGTCCAGCACGGTAAGGGCGAGGGCGAAAGAAATCACGTGGGACAGGTGGGAGACATAGGCGACATGGACGTCATGACTTTCCGAAGTCATGACGGACAGCCTCATATGGAGGGTGTCATACATCTTTTCAACCATGTCCACCGCATCCTTGTCGGACTTCTGCGCATCAGCCACGATCGCTGCCCGCCCGTCGAAAAGATTCGCCATGGCCGCCCACGGGCCGGAGTATTCGGTTCCAGCCATCGGGTGGGTGGCCACGTACCTTCCCCTGCAGGGATGGCCCTCGACGGAAGCGGATATGATCCCCTTGGTAGAACAGGTGTCTATGACGGTCTTGCCGTTATATCCCTTATCCCGGAAGATGTCCAGCACCTGCTTGAGCACAAGGACCGCCGAATCCACCGGGATGGATATTATTATAAGGTCGGACCTGTCCAC
>CACXFP010000009.1 GCA_902766985.1 uncultured Bacteroidia bacterium
ACAAAGGGACTGACCGGAAAGGTTTCCGGTCAGTCCCTTTAAGGCTCTCTGAAAACGCGTCTTACACCCTCTGTCCGTAGGAACGGTCCGAAGTGTTGACGGTGATGGTGTCGCCCTGGTTGATGAAAAGGGGAACCATGACCTTGGCGCCAGTCTCGAGAGTCACTTCCTTGAGAGCGCTGGTGCTGGCAGTGTTGCCCTTCACGGCGGGCTCGGCGTAGGTCACCTCGAGGGTGACATAGGTCGGGAGCTCGCAGGTGAGGCATTTCTCCTCAGGCTCCACCACGAACATCATCTCCACATGCTGTCCCTCCTTCATGAGGTCCGCATTTTCCACCACGTCGTGGGGAAGGTGGATCTGCTCATAGGTCTCTTCATGCATGAAGTTGAAGCCGTCTTCGTCCCCATAGAGGAACTGGTAGGGGCGCCTCTCAACCTCGATTGTCTCGATTTTCGCTCCTGCGGTGAAGGTGTTCTCGAGGATTCTTCCATTCTCGAGATTGCGGAGCTTGGTCTTCACGAAAGCGGGGCCTTTGCCGGGCTTCACGTGCTGGAACCAAACTATGGAGCAAGGTTTTCCATTGAAACTCAGATACAGGCCGTTTTTGAAATCAGCTGTTGTTGCCATATAAATAAAATTAAATAATTTTCAGATTGTCCTGCACTCAGGAAAGCCTACAAAAATAACTATTTATCGGTTTTCCTGCAAAATTTTCTCTGCGACCTCCTCCATCAGCCACTTGGGAGTGGACGTGGCCCCGCATATTCCCACACGGTCGTCAGCCCTGAACCAATCCCTCTTCACATCCTCCGGCGAAGAAATATGGAAAGTCCTGATATTCACGTTTCTGCATAGCTCGCAGAGCACCTTGCCATTGGAACTGTCCTTGCCCGAAACGAAGACAATGATGTCATGTTCCATGGCAAACCGGCTGAGCTGCGCATGACGTGACGCAACCTGGGAACAGATGGTGTCATTTACCTTCAGGAGGCCCGTTTTCTCGAATTCCTCCTCGCCCATCCCCTTGCAGCGGGCCATTTCGGTACGGAGCAAAGCGCAAATCTCAACATACTCGGAAGGGCTTTTCGTCGTCTGGGAGAAAACCTCCACCGGACCTTCAAGTCTCACCTTCCCCTCCTCTATCGACTGCCGGAGCATGGACTTATTCTCTATGACAAGGGCATCCCCCCTCACCTGGCCTACCAGTCCGTTCACTTCAGCATGACCGATCTTCCCGAAGATGACCACCTGGCCGTCCCGTCCATCGGAATGGAGGGCTGCATACGCCTCCCTTATCCTTGTCTGAAGCCTGAGGACAACGGGACAGGTGCAGTCAATCACCTTGTATCCCAGTTCCCTGGCAATATCGTAGGTCACCGGGGACTCCCCATGGGCCCTGATCAGAAGACTCTCCCCTTCTTCCCTGGGCACATCGGCAAGCGAATCCATCCCTATGGTCACCAGACCTTTCCTGCCGAGCCTTTCGAGCTCGGCCTCATTGTGGACGATGGCGCCGAGGGAATACAATCTTTCATGGTCTTCAAGGAAAGATTCCGCACGGCCGATGGCACGGATGACGCCGCCGCAGAAGCCGGACTGGCTGTCTATCTCGACACTGAGAGGCATGGCCTATTCAAGGATTCCGAATTTCCCCTGGATGACACCCCTCACCCACTCAACCTCTTCCTTGATCGTCATCCGGGAATTGTCCAGGACAAACGCATCCTCCGCCCTACGAAGGGGATTGGTCTCGCGGTGGGAATCAATGTAATCCCTCTCTTCCAGATTCTTGACCACATCCTCCATCTTCGGGTCCTGTCCCTTGGCCTTCAATTCGTCGAATCTTCTCTGCGCCCTGATTTCAGGAGCTGCGGTCAGGAAGATCTTCAACTGCGCATCGGGAAAAACCGCAGTACCTATGTCGCGACCGTCCATCACCACCTTTCCGCGGCTTCCGAACTCATGGAGTTTTCCGTCTACAAAGGCCCTTACGAAGGGGATCGCAGCTATCGGACTGACCCAGGAAGACACCTCCAGGGTGCGGATCTCTTCCTCGACGCACCTGTCGCCGATGAATGTCCTGCTGGCGCCGTCCACATACTCGAAATGAACGTCCAGGCCAGCCTCAAGTTCCGCATTGAGGGAAGACTCGTCTATCTTCCCTACGGCGATGAGTCCCCTCTCCATCGCGAAAAGGGTAACAGCCCGGTAGAGGGCGCCTGAATCAAGGTAAAGGAACGAAAATTCGCTGGCTATGAGTTTCGCAAAGGAACTTTTTCCCGTGGAGGAACGTCCGTCGATGGCGATGATAATGTCTGGCAGAGTCATGATGCACACGTTATGAAACAAAAATAGGAATTTTTTCCGATATTTGTATGAATCACGAAATAGTGCTGAGATGAGAATACTGGTTATAGATGACGAGCGTCCCATCAGGAACTCGATGAAAGAAATCCTTTCCGACGAAGGATATGAAGTGGACGTGGCTGAAAACGGCGCCTCCGCCCTGGAGATGGTGGAAAAGGAAAAGTATGACGTGATCTTCTGCGACATCAAGATGCCGGGAATGGACGGTATCGAAGTCCTGGACAAACTGGGCGAGGCAGGCGTGGAGTCTTCCGTCATCATGATTTCCGGACACGGAGACATAGACACCGCCGTGGAATGCATCCGCAAGGGAGCCTACGACTTTATCCAGAAACCCCTGGACCTCAACAGGATTCTCATCACGGTCAAGAACGCGACCGACAAGACAAAGCTCGTCCAGGAGACCAAGACCCTGAAGAAAAAGGTTTACGGCCAGCAGATGGTCGGCGAATCGGATGCCATACTCCATATCAAGGACATGATTTCGAAAGTCGCCGCCACTGACGCCCGTGTCCTTATCGAGGGCGCGAACGGAACAGGAAAGGAACTGGTCGCCCGTTCCCTCTACCAGCAGAGCGACCGGTCCAACATGCCCTACATCGAAGTCAACTGTGCCGCCATTCCTTCCGAACTTATTGAAAGTGAATTGTTCGGACATGAAAAGGGCTCTTTCACCTCGGCCATAAAACAGCATAAGGGCAAGTTCGAGCAGGCAGACGGAGGCACCCTCTTCCTCGATGAGATCGGAGACATGTCCCTCGCCGCCCAGGCAAAGGTGCTCAGGGTACTCCAGGAAAAGAAACTCTCCCGCGTCGGAAGCGACAAGGACATCGAAGTGAACGTCAGGGTGATAGCCGCCACGAACAAAGACCTGAAGGCAGAGATCGAAAAAGGCAATTTCCGCGAAGACCTCTACCACAGGCTCTCGGTCATTATTATCAAGGTGCCCGCCCTTGACGAGCGCAAGGAAGACATTCCCCTTCTGGTCAAGTATTTCGTGGAACAGATCTGCGCCGAAAGCGGCAAGCCCGTACGCGAGTTCACCCCGGACGCCATCAAGGCTCTCCAGGCCCAGTCCTGGCCCGGGAACATCCGAGAACTCCGCAACGTCGTAGAGCGCCTCCTCATCCTCGGAGACAACCCGGTCAACGCCCGCAACGTCGCCGACTTCGCCGGAAACTGATTATACTCCTGCCCTATTCCTGAGCAGGCTTGCCTGTCATCTTGAATACCAGGCGGCCGCCGTCCTTTATATCATACCAGGTAAACCTGTCCTTGAGCGGCTTGCCGTTGAGGGTCACGGACTCCGTGTAGAAGTTCTCTTCCGACCAGCCTTCCGCAACGATCTCGAGGTCGCCTCCGGGAAGGTGCAGCACCGCATGCGGAACCTGAGGCGCCCCGAGGATGTATTCCTGCGACGCCGGATTGACCGGGAAGAAGCCGAGGACCATGAAGACCAACGACGAAGAAGTGCCTCCCTGGTCGTCCTGGCCCGGAATTCCGGCAGGAGTGACGGGGAAAGCCTCGCGGCATACCCTGCGCACGACTTCCGAGGTCTTGTCCAACCGTCCCGCAAAGGAGTACATGAAGGGGATATAGAGGCTCAGCTCGTTGCCAGGCACGTGGAGGCCGACCCATACCTTGTGGTCCATCACCTTCCAATGCTCCGGGTCGTCCGGCTGCAATGTAAAGAAGGAATCGAGTTTCGCCAAGTACCTGTCCCTTCCGCCGAACTCTTCGATAAGGCCCTCCGGGTCCTGGATTACATGCCATAGATACTGCCAGGCATTGGCCTCGCAGTAATCGCCGGGATTGGTGCTGTTGCAGAGATACTGGGGATCCAGGGGCCCGCTCCAGTTGCCCTTGGAATCCCTGCCCCTGAAGAAGTTGGTCTCATGGTCAAAGAGGTTTCTCCAGCTCTCGGACCTCCTGTTGAAAATCTCGTAGTACTCCTCGTCGCCCGCTTCCTTGGCAAGCTGGGCGGCGCACCAGAAGTCGTAGCTCGACTCCAGCGTCCTGGCGGCGGATTCGCCCGCGGCGTCGCTGGGGAAATAGCCGTATTTGTCAAGGGCTTCGAAGTCCTTCCTCGGCGGCCTGCTGTAGGTCATGGTCTTCTTCACCGCTTCGTAGGTCCTCTCCAGGGTGACGCCGGGATATCCCTTCTTGTAGGCGTCCATCACTGTGGGAACCGCATGGTCGCCCACCATTCCGTCCCCGTCCATTCCGTTGGTCGGCCATACGGGGAGTTTCCCGATAAGGTCGCACTGGCGGAAGCAGGTCTCGATGATGGGAGCCGTACGCTCGGGGATAAGCAGGGAATACAGAGGAGTTACGCTGCGGAAGATGTCCCAGAATCCCATGGTGGAATAATACCCTTCGGGAGCCGTATGGATTTTGCAGTCAGGCCCGACGAACCTGCCGTCGGCATCGGAGACGAGATTCGGATGTATGCAGGAATGGTACCAAGCCGTGTATAGCTTGACAAGGTCTTCGTCTCTTCCTTCAGCCTCGATCGTACCGAGAACCTCGTTCCAGGCTGCCCTTGCCTCATCCTTCACCTTGTCGAAATCCCATGTCGGCAGGGAGGCCATGTCGCAGGCCGCCCCGTCCCTGTCCACCAGCGAGAGCGAAACCTTGATTCCGACCTCTTTCTTGCCAGGACCGAAATCCACGACATACTGGGGACCGGAATACATGGTGTCCACCTGCACCTTGTCGACGGAAACGACGGGACTGTCAAACTTCACGACGAAATACTCCCCTCCGCCGCAACGGCCGGTGATGGTGTTGTCATCGGGGAA
This sequence comes from uncultured Bacteroidia bacterium, assembly GCA_902766985.1. Classification (GTDB taxonomy): domain Bacteria; phylum Bacteroidota; class Bacteroidia; order Bacteroidales; family UBA932; genus Cryptobacteroides. The sequence goes on from CACXFP010000009.1 coordinate 5,170, forward strand.
CTCGACCTCGTTGGGATTCCTGACAGGAAGCTCCTTGGGGAAATGGCGGGTGGTGTAGTTCTGGAAATTGAAATACACCTTCCTGCTGGAAGCGTCGTCATACCGGACCCTGTACATCGCCACATAGGGAGAGACGGTCACCTCGACAGTCGCCCCGTTGTCGGTAAGGCTGGCCTTGTAGTAGCCGGGGGAAGCCTCATGGGTGTAATGGCTTATGAACATCGGATCGCTGTGGCGGGAGAAAGGCATGAGCAGGAT
>CACXFP010000010.1 GCA_902766985.1 uncultured Bacteroidia bacterium
CAGACGCTGGAGGGGCTATGCCTGCATGACGCGAGAACAGGTAAACTGGTACTCGGCCACGGCGAAGGGGATTTCCAGGACGCTCGGTCATAACATACCGGCACTGGCCTTCTTCCATGTTCCCCTCTCCGAATACCGCTATGCGGCAGATGATTCCCACACGCCCTTCAAAGGGACGCGCAGGGAGGCGATCTACGCCTCTGAAGCCAACGGCGGAATGTTTACGGCAATGAGGGAAAACGGGGATGTCATGGCGACGTTCGCCGGCCACGACCATGACAATGACTTTGCCGTCCTCTACCATGACATCCTTCTGGCATACGGCCGTATGAGCGGAGCCGACACAGTCTACAACCACCTTCCCATAGGAGCGAGGATAATCAACCTCAAGGAAGGGAAAAGGGAGTTCGACTCCTGGATCCTCGACTATGAAGGAACCGTATCTGACAAGTGGACCTATCCCACCAGTTTCGTGGACGGCCCGGGCAATCCCGACTGGAGGTAGTCAACTGTTTCTGCGATGAAAAGAATCCTTTTCATATCATCATTGATATTGCTGGCAGCGGTCCGCGTTTCCGGCACCGGGACGATTACGTCTGAGCAGGCCCGTCTTGTCGGCGACGGAGTGACATTGAATACGGATGCCTTCCAGAAAGCCATAGACCGCCTCTCAGACAAGGGAGGAGGTACGCTGGTCCTTCTGCCGGGCCGTTATCTGACAGGCACTGTCGAACTCAAATCCGGTGTCGAACTGCGGCTGGAACGCGGGGCGGAACTTCTGGGCAGCACGAACCCTGCCGATTATGCAGACAAAGACTTTCCCGGAGGCACCCACAGGAAACCGCTGATCGACCTTGAACTTGCATTGATTACCGCCAACGGGGCAAGGAATGTCAAGCTCAGCGGAGACGGAGTCATAAACGGACAGGGACGGGCCCTGGCCCTTCATATCGACAGCCTTCACTACAAGGGCATCGCTGTCAGTCCGGATTATGACGACATTTCCCACAGGCCCAACCACCGTCCAGTTCTCCTTTCCCTGAGATATTGCAGCAATGTCGAGATTTCGGGACTCCGGTTTACCGCCAGCAGCATCTTCGCGCTTGAATTCTATAAATGTGAAGACGTAAACCTTCACCACCTGGACGTCCTGAACAGGGCGTACTGGAACAATGACGGCATAGATATAATCGACTGCAAACGGATGGAAGTCGCCTTCTGCCATGTTAATTCGGCGGACGACGGCATATGCCTCAACACATGGGACCCGGACGACACAACGGACGGAATCTACATCCATGACTGCACGGTGGAATCCAGCGCATCTGCCCTGAAATGCGGGACCCCGTCTTACGGATGCTTCCAGAACCTGCACTTCGCCCGCATCAAGGTCAAGAATACTTTCCGTTCGGCCATAGCACTGGAGGCCGTGGACGGAGGATCCCTGAAGAACATCCTCGCGGAAGACATCGAAGCATTCAACGTAGGCAATCCCATCTTTATACGGCTCGGAAGGAGAAACGGCAACCGCACGGCCTCCGTGGACGGGATCACCATCCGCAGGATGTACTGCGAGACCGCCTTCGAGCGTCCGGACGGAGGATACGACATCCGCGGCCCCATCACCAACACGATGATCAACCCCATTCCGTCCAGCATCACCGGTATTCCCGGCCACAAGGTAAGGAACGTGAATATCGAGGACGTAATCCTCGTATATCCGGGAGGGGCATCCAAAGGACTCAGGTACATTCCCACCTGGGATATCGCCCGCGTTCCTGAATTTGAGAACCACTATCCCGACTATGACATGTTCGGTGAACTGCCGGCATACGGCTTCTTCGTAAGGCATGCGGAAGGAATCCGTTTCCGAAACGTCAACCTGAAGCTGAAAGAAGATGATTTCCGGCCGGCCTTCGTTCTTTCCGACACGGAAAACGTAAGTTTTGACAGCATCTCATACCCCCTTGGAAAAACCGAGGGACAGATTTACATGGATAAATAAGACATACATCGATAATTAATTGATTTAAAAATAATCACCATGAGCAACAACATGTCCAGACGCGACTTCCTGGCAAAGTCAGGAATGCTGGCAGGGGCGGCAGTCCTCCCCGGAAGCAAACTTATGGGGAACAACGCCGGTCAGGAAGAAGAGGCGGCAGGCCTTCCCAAAGTATATGGTCCCAAGCTTAAATTCCGTCCCGACGGGACCTTCAAGATCGTCCAGTTCACCGACACCCACTACATCATCGGGCACCGCGGATGTCCCAGGATGCTGAAGCTCCTTCCGGAAGTGCTTGAGAAAGAGAAACCCGACTTCGTAATGTACACCGGGGACATGGTGTTCGACGCCCCCGCCGTCAAAGCCCTTAAGGAGGTCCTCAACCTGACCGCTGACAAGGGAATTCCTTTCGCCTATGTCTTCGGGAACCATGATGCTGAGTACGATGCCAAGCAGCCGGCCCTTTACAAGGCCGCCCTGGAGGTCAAAGGGAACGTAATGCCTCCTTTCAGGGGAGAGGGCAAGATGGACTTTGCGGTGACAATCCACGACCATGACGGCAAAGCTCCTGCAGCCATGCTCTACTGCATGCAGTACTATGGCGGGAATCCGTACGACCGCCCGATGAGGGACAGGTTCGAAGGGATGCCCCAGCGCCGAGTGAAAGGCTACGCATGGATTACCGAAGAGCAGGTGAATTGGTATTCAAAGACATCGGAGGGCATAAGGAAGAGCCTCGGACGTGTCCTTCCCGCACTCGCCTTCTTCCATGTCCCTCTCCAGGAATACCGCTATGCTATCGAGGATCCAGAAACTACATTCATCGGAATAAGGAGGGAGAACGTCGGAAGTCCCGAGTTGAACAGCGGACTTTTCACCGCAATGAGGGAGCATGAGGACGTTATGGCCACATTCGCCGGCCATGACCATGACAACGACTATGCGGTCCTCTACCATGATATCCTCCTCGCCTATGGACGCATGAGCGGCTCAGACACGGTTTATAACCACATTCCCATCGGAGCAAGGGTCATCAACCTCAAGGAAGGGAAACGCGAATTCGACTCCTGGACAGACCTCCATGACGGAACCACCGTTGACAAATGGACCTATCCTACCAGCTTCGTGGACGGTCCCCATAACCCAGACTGGAAATAGAAAATCAATTATCAGACAATAATATGGAAAAAACTATCGGAAGAAGGAAATTCCTCAGGAATTCAGCCCTGGCAATCGGAGCCATCAGCCTGGGCGGCCTGGATGCGGTTGCAGACACCAAAGCCAGGAAGGCAAGAACCGCCGTATCCGTTCCCGACACTCTGAAGTTCAACAAAGAAGGCAAGTTCAAAATCGTCCAGTTCACGGATATCCATGCCTGCGACGACCACGAGCAGAACAAGCATTCCTATGACATTATGAACAACCTCATCGAGTTGGAGAAACCGGATCTCGTGATGTACACAGGAGACTTCGGAGGAGGAGACAACATCTACGACCGCCTGGTGGGATTCGCTTCCAGCAGGGGCATTCCGTGCGCAGTTGCGTTCGGCAACCATGAACCTGAAGACGAGAAGGAAAGGGAGGCCGTTCTCAACCATTTTGCAAGTCTCCCCGGCTGCCTCAATGTCCGTAAGGATGCCGAAACATCAAAACTGCCCGGCGCCACAAACCAGATCATTCCCATCTATTCGTCCACGGATGCCGGAAAGAAAAGCGCTATCCTCTATCTTTTCGATTCTCACTGCGACCATCACCTCCCGGGCTACGATCGGAAGAACGATTGGATCAAGCCAGAACAGGTCGAGTGGTATGTGCGCCACAGCAGGGCTCTCACCGTTGAAAACGGAGGGGTTCCCTACCCTGCCCTGGCCTTCTTCCATATTCCCCTCCTGGAATACGGTGAAGCCTGGAACGACTCCAGGTACAAGAATATGGGCTGGAGGATTGAGAACGAGGGCTGCGCCCCCGTCAACTCGGGTCTTTTTGCCGCCTTCCTCGACTGCGGGGACGTCAAGGGCGTGTTCTGCGGACATGACCACGACAACGACTATGTCGTGTTCAAGAACGGAATCGCCCTTGGGTACGGCCGCTTTTCCGGTGGTCTCAACGCCTACCATACACTTTGCCGCGGCTGCCGCGTGATAGAGCTCACCGAGGGATCCACAGTATTCGACACCTGGACTAGGATGGAAACGAGCAGGATGCTCTACCATATCACAGTTCCCTATTCTTTCACATCAGACGACCCTAAATACAGACCTCGGCCATGACGGTTAAAAGGATACTGATTGCACTCACGTCCGTCGTCGTCTTTTCCTGCGGGAAAGGCGGCGACGCCGTAACATACATCGACTGGACTAACTGCGAAATAGATTCGCTCTGGGTAGCCAGCCACTATTCCATAAGGGACGTGATGGTACCCATGCGCGATGGAATACGACTCTCCACATCCATCTGGGAGCCCCGCGCCGAAGGTTTCACATCCGATGGCAGCGACGGATTCGCCACCTCCAAGGAAATCCTCGCAGGCAGGCCTGTCATCATCATCAGGGGAGACAATGAATCTGCTCCAGGAGAGGTTGACCATACCGATATCAACAGGTACCTCAGGAATTTTGCGGCCCGCGGATATATTTTCGTAAACCAGAGTGTCAGGGGAAAATACACGAGCGAAGGCGAATATGTAAACATCCGGCCCTACAATCCCCTCGCCCACGGTAAAGACGCGGACCCTTCGCAGATCGACGAGAGCACCGACCTCTACGACACAGTGGAATGGCTCATGCACAACACACGCAACAACGGCCGTGCAGGCATCCGCGGGACTTCTTACACCGGGTATTTCGCTACGGCAGCAGCCATCGACCCCCACCCTGCGTTGAAGACCGTCTCTCCCCAGGGACCGGTTACCGACTGGTTCATGGGCGATGATTACCACCATTACGGAGCCTTCCTCCTCGCCGACGCCACCAACCTCAGGAAGATGGTGGAGGTAAGGGGATTCAAGCCGCAAGGCGGCCCCAGGACCTCCAAGAACCTGAACGACGAAGACGTTTACAACCTTTTCAAAGGGATGACGATAGCCGACTGGGTGGACATGAAGGAAATACACGGGAAAGGGGACGACTTTCTCTACCTGCACAAGGACTTCGATGATTTCTGGTATAACCACAACCTACTGAACTTCATCGGCAAGGACTGCCCCGCCTCCCTCGTGATCAACGGCTCGTACGACTCCGAAGACCTTTACGGAGGCTTGGAGACCTTCCGCCAGATGCGCGACCGTGGCGGCAGGGACAAGGCCCACTACGTCTTCGGCAACTGGGGTCATGTGTCCTGGAAGTCTTATGATTTCGAGAAGATCGGACAGTCATGGTTCGGCGACGGCCAGTCGGGATTCCTGATGGACAAGATCGAGGTGGATTTCTATGGATACTACCTTGAAGGGAAGGGCAAGAGGCCGCCCCTAGTGTACTGTATCCCCTCCGACGAGACAAGGAAAGAGTTGATGCAGGGCAAGAACATCAACCACAAGTGGATAGCCTCCGACTCATGGCCATGGAAGGAGCCTTCCATGGAAAAACTCTACCTCACGGCCGACGGCACGGTTTCCTTCTCTGCGCCCGCCGGTGGACAGAGGACATACACCTCCGACCCCTGGAATCCCGTACCCTTCTATGTGGAGCCTGTCAAGGAGAACATCTTCGACAATTTCACAGATTACATGGCCTCCGACCAGAGTTTCGTGGGCACAAGGAAGGACGTACTGTCCTACCATGGTGAAATACTGAATGACACGCTCACCCTTGCCGGCCCCGTAAAGGCCCGCATTCGTTTCAGCGCCACCGGCACTGACGCCGATTTCGTGGTAAAACTCATAGATGTCCGGCCTGACGGATACTGGCAGCTTGTCCGCTTCGACGTCTTTTCCACCCGCTACCGCAATTCCTACGAAAAGCCCGAGCCCATCGAGGCAGGAAAGACATATGACCTGGAATTCATGCTCAACGACGTCTGCCACCGCTTCGTTCCCGGCCACGCTCTAATGGTGCAGGTACAGAGTTCGATGTACCCCTTCCTTGCGATGAATCCCCAGAAATATCTGGAAAACCAGTACACGGCCACAAAGGATGACTATGTCCCCATGGATGTGACCATCCACTCCGGCCCTGACGCCTCCTGGCTTGAACTCCCGGTAATCAAATAAGAATCCGTTCTTTTTGATTATTTTTGCGTTGTTATGAGA
>CACXFP010000011.1 GCA_902766985.1 uncultured Bacteroidia bacterium
AGCTGCTGCAGCGCGTAGGCATAGGCACCGTGGGAAATGCTCTCGCTGGTGCCTTTCTTTGAGATTCCTATGCAGGTCGTGCGGCGTTCAAGGAAGGGCACGGTCCTCCCGCATCGTGGCACTTTCACCTCGGTGAGACCCTGGTTCAGGAACTCTGAACGGTCTGCGGCATCTTCCCAGTTATAGACCGATGCCGAAAGAAGGGAGAAACGGCCCCCGGCAAAGGTGCCTGCATCCCCACGGACGGCGTCCAGAACCCCTGGCATAAGGTATTTTGACGCCCCTGACAGACCACCTCCGATTACGGCTACTCCGTCGACGATGTTGAGGACGTTTGCGAGGGTTTCCCCGACAGCAAGTCCCATTCTGTAGAACGCTGTCCGTGCGGCCCTTGCCTCTCCTGGAACCTTGCCTTCCGCAATCTGGAAAACGTCGAACGGGGTCAGTCCCTGGGCCGACATACCGCATTCTTCTTCATAGAACCTGATGGCCGCCCGTTTGCTGACGCTCTCCTCTGCGATCATGTCCGGATACTCTTTGTTCCTCATACACCATACGTTACCCCCACAGCCGTTGTCTCCCAGCAGGAGGGTGCCGTCCAGTACGACCCCACAGCCGAAGCCTGTGCCCAGCGTGACTCCCACGAGGTTGTGGAATCTCCGTCCTTGGCCGTTGGCTTCCAGGGCCGCGTTCACTTCCGGGAGGAATCCCGCAAGCGCCTCGCCGTAAGCGAAAAGGTCGCCGTCGTTGTTAATGAAGACTGGAATGCCGAAGAGTTCTTCGAGATAGGCCCCGAGGGCTACGCCGCCCCTGAACGCGGGGAAATTGATCAGGTCGCCGATGACCCCTCTTTTGTAATCCGCAGGACCGGGGAAAGCGAAACTGATGGCCTCCGGCGGGGCTGGAAGCATGTCCCTGACCGTTCTGAAACCGCTGGCCAGGGTATCCAGGCAAAGGTCCAGGTCATTGGTTACGGAGGCTACTTTTACGGGTCTCACAATCTGACGGTAGCCCTGCATCGCGGAGAAGACGAAACCGGTCCCTCCGGCGTCCAGGGTCAGGACAATCCTTTTGTCGTTATCGTACATTATGTGGTAGTGGGTTGTTTATCTTACGCTTGCCTTTATGGTCTTGCAGGTCTTTCCTGCAGAAGGCCCGGAGGGGGTTATCGTGTATTTTCCTGCCGCGGCGGGGATGATGAAGGTCTCGGCATAATGGACTGTGAATGGCTTGAAAGCGCCGTCCGGACTCTCCACTACGGCTTCTTCGCCTTCGCAAAGGTTGAGGACGTGGACGCCGCCTTCCGTGTCGTGCAGGACGGGACGGTCGAAGGTGTGCCTGCGGGTCTCGATGAATTCAAAGCGGTGCAGTCCGGTGCGCTCTTCCTTGATGCCTTCTTCTTCGCTAAGGACTTCGAACCTGTTGCAGAGCTCCGACATCACGAAAGGAGTCGTCCTCTCCCATTGGATGACCTCCTTTCCCCTTTCCACGTTGATGGGACGCGGTTTTCCGTCCAGTCCGAGTCGGTTCCAGTCCCAGAGCTTGAAGGTAAAAATGTTGGGCGTAGCGCTGATTTCGAGCACCATGGCGTTGCCTCCCGAGCAGTGGATTGTTCCGCTCGGTATCAGGAAATGGTCGTGCCTGTGCGCGGGAATATTGTTCACATATTTATCGGCCGGGAATGAGAATTCCCCTCTCTGCGCCGCCCGGAGGTCGGATATCATCTCATCCCGGTCAACCCCTTCTTTCAGACCCAGATAGACCGAGGCCCCTTCCCCTGCGTCCAAAAGGTAATAACTCTCGTCCTGGGTGTATGACAGCCCGAATTCCCTGCGGGCGAAATCCACGGTAGGATGCACCTGGAGGCTGAGATTACCCCCTCCCATCGTGTCGAGGAAATCGAATCGTATGGGGAAACTGCGGCCAAACCGGGCCCAGATGCGTTCACCCAGCAATTGCTTCGGATGCCAGAGGACAAGGTCCTGGGAGGGAAGTTCGAAAGTGGTGTCTCCGGCCTTCAATAGGAGGCTGTTTTCTTCGGGAACGCAGTCGAAGCACCAGCCGTAGTTGGGCTTGCTCCTGTCAAGGCCGCAGACTTCTTTCATCCACTGGCCTCCCCACGGTGCTGGATCAAAGAACGGAACCACGCGGAAAGGACCGGCGACGGTACTCTCGAGGCCTTGCCTCAACTGGCTGTCGCTGATAAGTTTAGGGTTGCGTCGGTCGTTATGTTCTATCCAGAATCTTATCCTTCCGCTTTTGAACAGGGCGTCCTTGTGGGTGTCGCAGATGTTCCAGTCGTTGAAATACCCTCTCTTGTACTGAACGGACGGGGAATCCTCGCGGCGGTCGATGCCGAGGGCCTTCACTTCATGGCGGCGGAACCTCTGCTGGATCTCCCATCGGGCAAGGTCGGCATAGATTACGGGAACATCTTCCCCTGCGACGAATCCCGCTCCCGTTCCCACAAGGACATACTCCCCTCCTTCCCTGATCCTCCTGCGTACCTCTTCAACGGCTTCTTTGCGGAAATAATCTTCCAGCCGGAGGTTCGACATATATCCGAACAGGACGTCATCCGTCAGAAAACGCTGCGTAAGGTCCTCTATCTCAGCTTCGGGGCGCATCAGGCTCCTGACATCTACCAATTCCCTGCCGGTCCTGCCGAATGCTTCGGCGAAATCTTCTTCATAGCTTCCGGCATAAAGGTCGACGGCCCAGACCTTTTCTTTTCCCAACTCCTTTCCGAGCACCTGCAGTATTCCGTCCCATCCGGTGATTATACTGCCTTCTATCGGTGTGGATGGGTGTTTATCGTAGTTTGACTCTCTCATTTCAAAAAATGTGGTTTCAGCGCATAAAGGTCGGAAATAAAATCAATATATTTGCAAAAGAACAAAACTCCGTGTATATGAGAAAGATTCTTTTCGCCCTCGCATTGCTGTTCGGGACCGTTTCACTGTCCGGTCAGCAGGTCGTCTGGAAGATAGGTGAGAAAGATGGCTCCGCCAAAGAGTTCGCCCTCGCCCCGGATGGATATAAGGATTTCGTACAGAATGATTTCGGTTTTGAAGACCGGTATTTCCTCGTGGGGTATTCCAATCCCGGGACGGATTTACCCTACGTGCTCCCGGGCCCTAACGACAGGTGGGCCGGATCGTCCGGAGGCGCCGGCAAACGCACCCAGGAGGTAAACATACTTTTCGGTCTTGAGAAGGGTGCCATCGACAAGCCGGCCGTCCTTGCGATAGATTTTGCAGGAGTTAATAAAGGACGTTCGTTATTGAAGGTTACGGTCAACGGTATACCGTCTTATCGGGAGCTTTCCGGAGGCGAGGACAGGATAATTGAAGGAGATATAAAGGCCGGGGACGGCAGGGCCGTCGAGATTCCCATCGCCGCAGGGACGCTCAGGGAAGGAGGAAACCAGGTGACCATGACGATACTGGAAGGATCCTGGGTGGTTTTCGACCAGATCCGTATGGAGGGTCCGGCAGATATGAAGACGCGTCAGGTCAACCCCTATGCCTTCGTGCGCAGCGTGAAGGCTGCCGGTTATGAGCTCGAGGATAACGGAAGGGTGCAGCCCCTGTTGGTTGACATCGAGCATCTGGGTGATTTCCGAGAGCTTTCGGTCCGTCTCGACGGCAAAAAAATCTATTCCGCCCATCTTGATTCAGCCCGCTATGTCCTGGAGGTGCCGATGAAGGCTTTGAAGAAGACTAAAACTTCAGAATATCAGATTCTTGCAGACGGATTCGTGCTTGATGCCGGAAAGGTTGAAAGAGGTCCGAAGCCTTTGCAGACGCTGGCAGATTATGTTGATACCCGCATGGGTACGGCGCATTCACGCTGGATGATCGCCCCCGGCCCCTGGATGCCGTTCAGCATGGTCAAGTTGAGTCCTGACAACGAGAACGCCGGATGGCAGTCGGGACACCAGCCCAGCATCGAGAGCATCGGATGCTTCTCCCACATCCATGAATGGACGATGGCCGGGCTCGGAGTCATGCCCACCAACGGTCCCCTTCAGACCCAGGTCGGTGACCAGTACAGGCCGGACGAGGGATACCGTTCCCGCATAGACAAGACGACGGAGGAAGCACCCCTCGGGCATTACCGCGTTTATCTTTCCGATACCGGAATCTGGGCCGACATGACTGCCACCGAAAGGGCTTCCATGATGAAATTCACCTTCCCCTCCGACAAGGACGGAAGGGTGATGGTAGACTTGAACATCCCCAGCGAATACAGGTATGAACTGGTGGACGTCGATGTCCGCAAGGTTTCCGATACCAGGATCGAGGGAATCAGCCATCAGCTTTCCGCACGTCCGCACGTGTGGAGTAACGACGCCGACCAGGAGTACACCGTCCATTTCGTAATGGAGTTCAATGCCCCCATTCTCCGTACCGGCGTGTGGAATGAAGCTAAGACGGAATGGTCCGACAAGTTGGAGGCCCATCATATCAAAGACGGCGGAATGTTCGTCGAATTCGACACCAGAAAGCATCCCGAGGTAATGGTCCGCACCGGAATATCCCTCGTTAGCGTGGAGAATGCGGGTCTCAACCTCAGGACGGAGATTTCCGACCGTTTCGGTTGGGATTTCAATGCAGTCGTTGACAACCAGAAAGCTGTATGGAACGATATTTTCGACCGTATCGAGATTTCGACGGATGACAGGATGGAGAAGGTCCGTTTCTACACCAATATGTTCCGCGCCTTGTGCAGGAACACCTGGAGCGATGTCAACGGCGATTGGGTTGCTCCTGACGAAACCGTCCGTCATCTGGACAATAAAAACCATGTGGCGCTGGGCTGCGACGCTTTCTGGAATACGTTCTGGAACCTCAACCAGTTCTGGAACCTTGTCACTCCGGAGTGGAGTTCCCGCTGGGTCAATTCGCAGCTTGCCCTGTATGACGCCTGCGGCTGGCTGGGGAAGGGGCCTGCCGGAATGGAATATATCCCCGTGATGGTCGCGGAGCATGAGATTCCGCTAATGGTGTCGGCATATCAGATGGGTATAAGGGATTATGATGCAGAACACGTTTTCGAGGCAGTCAAGAAGATGCAGACCACCCCTGCCACGCAAGTGGCCGGAGGTTTCGCCGGGAACCGCGACCTCGTGCCCTACCTCAAGTATCATTACGTTCCCTACGAGAAAGGACGTTTCTCAAATACGCTGGAGTATTCGTTTGATGACTGGACTGTCTCACAGCTGGCAAAAGCCCTTGGAAAAGAAGAGGATGCAAAGGTGTTCGGCGAAAGGGGTACCTGGTGGAAGAATGCTATAAACCCGGCTACCGGATATGCGGAGCTGAAGGATACCACGGGCCGGTTCATCAAGGATTTCGATCCTTTCCGCACGGGTATCAACAAGCATTATGTGGAAGGTAACGGATGGCAGCTGAGTTACTTCGTACCTCAGGACGTGCCGGGCCTTGCCGATATAATAGGCCGCGATGACTTCATCGCGCGCCTCGACTGGGGCTTCCGCGCTTCCGAGCCGCTCAGGTACAATGCACCCAATGAAGCTTATTGGGACTATCCTGTAATCCAGGGCAACCAGCAGAGCATGCATTTCGCTTTCCTGTTCAACTGGGCCGGAGCACCCTGGCTTACCCAGAAATGGTCCCGTTCCGTAGCCGACCGTTATTACGGTGCAGGAGTGTCCAACGCCTATCTTGGTGACGAGGACCAGGGCCAGATGAGCGCGTGGTTCGTGATGGCCGCCCTTGGCCTCTTCCAGACGGACGGAGGCTGCCGCGTGGATCCCGTATATGAAATCGCCAGCCCTATGTTCCGGAAGGTTGTAATCAATCTCGGGAAGCGGTATGGACGAGGAGAGAGGTTTGTGATTGAGGCAAGGAACGCTTCCCGACGCAACATTTACGTCCAAAGCGCCGTCCTCAACGGCAAACCTCTCAACTCCTTCCAATTCCCGGCTTCCGAGCTGTTAGGCGGCGGAAGCCTGGTACTGGAAATGGGCCCCGAACCCAACAGGTCCTGGGGCGCGGAATAGATTATCTGTAATCAGCGAATTCGATATCGGTGGCTTCCCTCTTGGCTAGGCTTGCGCTCTTGCGGGCCTCCTTGAGGAATTTGGTGACGTCGTTTCCGTTACCCTTTCGGGCGGCGATGATGGCCTTCAGGTATGCTACCTCTGGGCTTGCGCATCTTGCAGCGGCCTCGGCCTTGTCAAGCTGGTCGTTGAGGATATAGGCCAGGACTGTATTGTGGCAGCAGCCCTTTGCGTCTGCGAGTTCCTGGGCTGCCTTTGAATAGTTGCCGTTGAGGATGTCAACTACGCCCTGGTTGGCCTTGCCGGCATCCTTGGCCTTCTTGAAGTGCTGCTCGGCGCTCTGGACGTCTCCCTTGCGGAGGGCGAGCACTCCGAATGCGTTCTCAAGTTCGTCATCCTTGGTCTGTACCTTGCGGAAGGAATGCTCTGCGTTGGCGAGCTGGCCTTTCTCGAGGTAGGCAACGCCGAGGTTGAACTGGCCGCGGTCGCTGTCATACTTGTCGACTGCCTTCTTGTAGAGTTCAATCTTCTTGTCGGTGTTGTTGACGAGGGCGGCGGCGTGGAGGAGGGCCTCCTCATCGAGAACGTCGATATTGTCTTCAATAAGCTGGACGAGCTCTTCAGGAGTGTAGTTCTGGTATTCCACGTTCGCAATGAACCTGGCGCGACGGAGTTCGGGAAGGACACCGCTCTTGAGTTCGCTGTAAACCTCGGAGATGTTCTTGATTTCGCTTTCGCGGACGGCAGGATCGCTGTACATGGAGAGAACCCTGAGGATCAGGTCTTTATCCTGGATATTGGACTTCTCTACAAGCTCCCTGAAGCCTTCCCAGTCCTGACCGATGCTCTTCACTTCGGGATCGGCGATGTCCTTGCCCTTGGTGATGTTCTGCCAAGCCTTGTCGGCGGTCTTCGAACGGTTGTCGGAGAGTTTCTTGTTGTATTTTTCACCTCCTTCCGGGGAAGCGTAGGCGACTACTTCCGTTCCGGTGATGGTCTTGCGGCTGTTGGACCGGATTTCGTCCAGCTCCTTCTGGAATTCGGCGATGGAAGCGCTCTTGAGCTGCTTGCTCTGGACTTCCGAGGAATTGACCTTGTAGAGGATCTGTCCCTCGGCAGTCTGCTTGATCACTGCCTGGTAGTTGTCAGCCTTGTAGGGAACCTGGCCCTCCTGCTTTACGAGCATGTAGGTGGTGTTTACTCCGTCGGCGACCTTCTTGGTGGGAAGCTTGATGGCTTTGCCCTTGTACCTGGCCACACCGCGGAGTTCGAGATGGGCCTGTTCCATTCCTTCAACATAGTCGAAATGTACCTTGTCCTTCACGACGCCGCCGTTGGAAGAAACCGCCTTGTAGTTGTCCTTTACCTTTTCTCCCTGATATTTGAGAACCTTGGACTTGGCCTCTCCGCCGTTGTAAACGAGCACGGGCGTCACTTCGAGAATAGCCTTGGGATGGAAATAATCCTTGGGGTAGGTGACGGTGATGTCGGCGTCAATGCTGCCGGCTACGGCTTCAAGGACGACGGGATTGCAGGACACTTTTACGTTCTGCGCCAGCTGGGCCATCTTTTCTGCCGAGGAGCATGCCACCATGGCGATGGAAACTGCCAGGGCGGCGAAAAGTTTCAGTTCTTTTTTCATATAAATAGTAGTTTAGACAATAATTGCGTATTTCGGAACATTGACAAAGATAACCATTATTTTTAATTAATTCGGATGATTTATTAACTTTGCGAGGTATAGAACAGCAGGAATGGATACCCAGGAACTTCAGTCGCTGAAGAACAAATACGATATAATAGGAAACGACGCCGCCCTCAACCGAGCGCTTGAGACGGCCGTTGCGATCGCCCCCACCGATCTCACCGTGCTTGTCACCGGGGAGAGCGGGGTTGGCAAGGATAATATACCCAAGATAATTCACCAGAGGAGCCTCCGCAGGACGAAGAATTATTTCGCCGTCAACTGCGGCGCGATTCCCGAGGGGACGATCGATTCCGAACTGTTCGGCCATGTGAAGGGATCCTTCACAGGGGCTATGGAGACCCGCAAGGGATATTTTGAGGAGGCCGACGGCGGTACCCTTTTCCTTGACGAGATCAGCGAACTTCCCCTTGCCTCCCAGGCAAAGCTCCTGAGGGTCCTCCAGAACGGAGAATTCATAAAGGTGGGCTCGTCCAAGGTGGAAAAGACCGACGTCAGGGTTGTGGCTGCCACCAACAAGGACCTGCTCTATGCCGTCAGCCAGGGGAAATTCCGCGAGGACCTTTACTACAGGCTGAACGCCATCCAGATAAAGATGCCGTCGCTGCGTGAGCGCAAGGATGATATCTATCTGCTGTTCAGGAAGTTCACCTCTGATTTCTCCGAGAAGTACAGCATGACCAAGCTCCTGCTGACCAACGACGCGATAGATCTTCTCATCAACTATCGCTGGCCCGGGAATATCCGTCAGCTCAAGAATGTCGCCGAGACCGTTTCAGCCCTTGAAGGAGAGAAACTTACCCCCTCCGCACCGAAGTGTGTCGTGGATGCCGCCACCCTTGCGAGGTACATCCCGCGCGACGATCCCAACGCGATTCCGGTGAAGGTCGGGCCGCAAGGCGGGGATACCATGTCCTCCAGCGACAGGCAGATGTTCATCAAAGCTCTGCTCGACCTCAAGAAAGAGGTTGACGACCTGAAAGCCAGGGTGTTCGGCGGAGAAGAACCCAGGGGTGTCACCCCCGTTCCGGAGATGGAGGCCGAGTGGCAGGGGCAGGGAACTCCCGTCACCAGCGCCGACGTTGACGGCAGCAGGATGATAGATGTCCAGAAGAGGGAAGATCCCGAGGAGACGGAAACCGATGGCGACCTTTCTATTAAGAACGTAGAGAAGGATCTGATTATCAAGGCTCTCCAGCGTTCGGGAGGGAACCGCAAGATTGCGGCTGAAGAACTCGGTTTCTCGGAAAGGACCCTTTACAGGAAAATCGAGAAATATAAGATAGAGGAGGGTCAGAAAAGATGAAAAGACTGATAATCTGCGTCCTGCTCGCTCTCCCGCTGCTCTCGGCGTGCGGGATATACTCGTTCACCGGTACTTCCATCCAGGCGGACGTGAAGACGATAACTATCAATTACTTCGATTACAAGGCCCTCAAGGTCAATCCCACCTTGAGCAACGACCTGACAGAAGCACTGAAGGACCAGTTCCGCAAACTCACACGTCTCGAGCAGGTGGATATGGACGGCGACCTTGAGATTTCGGGAGAGGTGACAGGTTATGATGTCCGTGCCGCGGCCATCACTGCCGACGAGGTGGCGGCCCAGAACAGGCTTACAGTGTCGGTGAAAATCAATTTCGAGAACCGGAAATATCCTGAAGACAATCTTGAGCAGAGTTTCTCGGCCTATGAGGATTATGACTCAATGCAGTCACTCGAGGCCGTGGAATCCACTTTGTGTGAATCGATTGTCAAGAAACTTATAGAGGACATCTTCAACGCGACGGTTGCCCAATGGTAGGAAACGGACATATCAATCTGAGGTCCCTCAACATGGACGAGCTGGCAGGGGTGATTAATCTTTATCCCTGGTATGCGGGCGCCCGAAAGGAACTCTGCAGGAGAATGTCCGGTCTCGGAGGGGACGGCTGGGGGAAGGAGCAGTATGCCGAATCCGCCCTCTACCTCGGCTCAAGGAAGATCGTTTCCGACATCGTGAGGTCGAAGGAAAAGAAGGACTGGTCGGACAAGGACCTGCAGGGCCTTCTGAAGTCGTTCATGGAAAAAGGCCGCAGAGTCGGAGCCGGAGATTATTTCTCCCAGTCGCAGTATGACAATGTCCGTCAGGCGGAAGACGGGATTTTCTCGAAATTCGCCGCGAAAGTCCGTTCCGAGCCGGAGACCCCTTCCGGGTCTCTTCCGGATTTCTGCACCGAAACCCTTGCTTTGATCTATGCGGAACAGGGTTATTATGAGCAGGCTGCGCGGATTTATTCGAAACTTATTTTGTTATATCCGGAAAAAAGTGCTTACTTTGCATCCCTTTTAGAAAAGACGAAAACAAAAATTACAGACTGATATGAGTACACTGTTCACAATTCTCGTGGTTTTCATAGTGATAGCCAGCATCCTGCTGACTCTCGTCGTACTTCTCCAGAATGGTAAGGGTGAAGGCATGGCGAGCAATTTCGTCGCTGGCAACCAGGCTTTCGGCGTGCGTCAGACCGCGGATTTTCTTGAGAAGGTATCATGGGGACTCGTAGCATTCATCCTCGTTCTCTCCATCGTTTCTTCTTTCACCCTCGGCACCCAGGGAACGGATGTCGACGTTACCAACAAGATTGAGAACGCCGCCACCGAGGCTCAGCCAGAGTTCCCTTCCGCACCTATCCAGCAGGGCGCGCCCTCTTCCGAGGCTCCTGCAACCGAGACGCCCCAGAACTAATCCTGGGTTGAAACACGGGAACCTGCACTGACAATCTGTCAGTTTACGGGTTTGGAATATTATTTGACCTTGACCGGTCGGCCCCAGGGCTGACCGGTTTTTCCGTTTCTGTCCGGGCCGCAAAAGGAGAAATAAAGATATGAGTGATAATTACCAGTTTTTAAGCAAATACGCCGTAAACCTCAATGAGATGGCGTCAAAGGGGAAGCTCGACCCGGTTATCGGGAGGGACGACGAGATCCGCCGTGTCCTTCAGATACTGAGCAGGCGCACCAAAAACAACCCTATCCTGGTGGGAGAACCCGGAGTGGGAAAAACTGCAATATCCGAAGGCATAGCCGAGAAGATCGTCAACGGCCAGGTCCCCGAAAACCTGAAGGACAGGTTGGTCTATTCTCTTGACATGGGAGCCCTGATTGCCGGGGCCAAGTATCAGGGAGAATTTGAAGAAAGGCTGAAAGGTGTTGTGAAAGAGGTGGTTGAGAGTGATGGAAAGATAATCCTCTTTATCGACGAGATCCATACCCTTGTCGGAGCCGGACGTACTTCCGGAGCCATGGATGCTTCCAATATACTTAAGCCCGCCCTTGCGAGGGGAGAGCTCAGGACCATCGGATCCACGACCCTTGACGAGTACCAGAAATATTTCGAGACCGACAAGGCCCTGGAACGCCGGTTCCAGATGGTGATGGTGGATGAACCCCTCCCCGCTGAGAGCATTTCCATCCTCAGAGGGCTGAAGGAAAAGTATGAGAACCATCATAAGGTAAGGATTGAAGATGACGCCCTGATTGCTGCCGTGAACCTTTCCCACAGGTATATTACCAACAGGTTCCTTCCGGACAAGGCTATAGACCTCGTTGACGAAGCCGCTTCCAGGCTTCGTCTGGAGATGAATTCTGTGCCGGAGCCGATCGACGACCTTAACAGCAGGATACGCGAGCTTGAGATCGAAAAAGAGGCCATCAAGATGGAAGGAGTTTCCCTGAAGATGGAAAAGCTTGACGCCCGGCTGAAGGAGTTGACCCAGAAGAGGGCGGAACTCATGGAAAGATGGCAGAAGGAAAAGGAGATCCTTTCCGGATTGCAGACCGCCCGGCAGGAAATCGAGGATTATAAGATAGAGGCCCAGTCTGCCGAGAGGGCCGGAGATTACGGCAAGGTGGCCGAGCTCCGTTACGGCAAGATAGCCGAGGCCCAGAAAAAGATAGACGAACTCACCGCCCGTCAGGCGGAGATAAAGGAACCACTTGTCACAGAAGCCGTTACCCCCGAAGATATAGCTGAGGTCGTGGCTAAGTGGACAGGTATTCCAGTCCAGAGGATGCTGGAGAGCGAAAAGGCGAAACTTCTCAGGATGGAGACAGAACTCCATAAGAGGGTGGTCGGCCAGGACCAGGCCATACAGGCCGTCTCAGACGCGGTCCGTCGCAACAGGGCCGGGCTTTCCAATGAAAAAAGGCCGATAGGTTCCTTCCTTTTCATGGGGACCACCGGAGTAGGAAAGACGGAACTGGCAAAAGCGCTTGCCGAGTTCCTGTTCAATGACGAGAACATGATCACCCGCATAGACATGTCCGAGTATCAGGAAAGGCATACGGTTAGCCGCCTCATCGGTGCTCCTCCGGGATATGTCGGCTACGATGAAGGAGGACAACTCACGGAGGCGGTCAGGCGCAAGCCCTATTCCGTTGTCCTGCTGGATGAGATTGAAAAGGCCCACCCGGACGTGTTCAACACCCTTCTGCAGGTCCTCGACGACGGCCGTCTTACCGACAACAAGGGAAGGACCGTCGATTTCAAGAACACTATACTCATCATGACATCGAATGCGGGATCGGACATCATCCAGAGTTACATGGACAGGCTTCCCGACATCGGAAAGCCCGGTTCTGATCCCACGGAGGAAATGCAGGTCATCTCCCAGCGCCGCCAGATGCTCGAAGAATGCAAGAAGGAAGTGGTGAATGTCCTAAAGGCTACCATCCGCCCTGAGTTCCTGAACCGCATCGACGAGATCATAATGTTCGACCCCCTTACCAGGAATGACATCCGCGATATCCTCCATATCCAGATGGACGAGCTCAAGGCTAAGCTTTCCGAGGACAACGTTACCCTTGAATTCACTCCGGCATTCGAAGATTTCATGGTGGAGAACGGATATGATCCCGCTTACGGCGCCCGTCCTGTAAAGCGGCTCCTCCAGAGGGAGCTCGTAAACCAGCTTGCCAAGGCCATCCTAGACGGATCTGTCCACAAAGACCAGGTAATCGTGGTCGATTCCGTAGGAGGTGACATCGTTCTTCGCGATAAGAAAGAGTAAATATCTCTTTATAAAGATAATAACACAACATTATTCCACACAGGTTAATTTAACTTGCGTGGAATAATTTTATTGTATATCTTTGTTTTGAATTAGAAATAAGGATATTATGGAGTATTTTCCCAGAATTGCGGAGGAAAGGGAGATTAGCCGTCTGCTGTGGTTGTCAAGACAGCAGTATGGCAGGATGGTGCTTGTGTATGGTCGCCCTGGCTCTGGCCGTACCTCCACGATAAGGAGGGTGCTTGACGGATCCAGGACCGTCACTTTCCACATAGGAGGAAAGACGGCCGGATTGCAGATGCAGGAATTCCTGCGGGAGGCCCGGAGCGTCCTCGGTCCGGAGGGAGACTGGAACGCGGCCACGCCCTCAAATTTGCTTGAGAGGATAGCGTCGAGGTCGGTGGAGGAGACTACGGCCGTCGTTTTTGAGAATTTTGAAATGCTCGGCCAGTATTGGAAAGACGAGTACACCGCAATCGACGCTTTCTGGAAACAGATGAGCCGGAAGACAAGGATGTTTCTCATCCTGTGCGGTTCTTCTGTTCCGGCGCTTGAAAGGATATTCACCACGCCCTCTTCTCCGATGTATAACGTCCTTGACAGCAAGGTCCTTATTCCATCTTTAAAGTCTCAGGATTTAAAGCTGTTGCTTAACCGTTCCGGCAAGGAGGCCGGCTCGTCTGCAGTCCTTCTTGCCTGGGCCATGACCGGAGGCCTTTCAAGCCTTGTTTCCCCTCTGGTGGATTCCGGCGCTTGGGATATCCCTTCGATGCTTGAGACGTATTTTTCACCTGATTCTCCTTTTGTTTGCGGCCCCGATGCCTTCCTGTCCGGTCTTTTTGGGAGGGACAGGGATGTGTATATGTCCGTTCTTCAGGCTATTGCTTGTGGGAATTCCTCCCAGAAAGAGATAGAATCCTACCTTGGGATGAATGTCGGCGGGCACCTGTTCAAGCTTGAGACGGTTTACGACCTTGTCTGCAAGGAGAGACCAGCTTTTGCCCGTCCGGACAGCCGGGGAGCCGTCCGTTATTCAATTAAAGACGTCGATATCGAGTTCTGGTTCCGTTTCGTGCATGCCCGGAGGAGCCTGGTGGCGGCCGGGGATTTCCGAAAACTGAGGGAATGCGCTTCGGACGGGCTCGAAGAATGGCTTGATCATGTGCAGGTCAGGTACTTCCATCAGAAATTGTCGGAGGAGTCCGACTGGCAGCACGTCGAGGGATGGTGGAACCCTGTGGCGACGATGGATGTCGTCGCCTGGAGCGACAATAAAAAAAGGATTTACGTTGCCAAATCCTACAGAGATCCGGCCGGATTCGATCCGGAAAAGTTCCGCGCGGAAGTCAATGCTTTCAAGATAATAACCGGCAAGGCAGGAGGCCTGCAGGCCAGCTACCTCACCAGGAAGGATGTCTGAGAGAGAGATTACTCTTCGGTTTCAGATTCCAGCACCTTCACGACGGAGCCGTGGTCGTTGGCAACGGCTTCCTTCCACTTGTCCGTG
>CACXFP010000012.1 GCA_902766985.1 uncultured Bacteroidia bacterium
AGATTGCTCTTTACCATTGGTCTTTTCCTGCCCCTCGCTCTCCGGGGACAGGAAGTGGCTCAGACCCTTTCCTCCATCGTTGGGCAGACCTATTTCCGGATGGATATGAGGCAGACCGCCCAGTTGAACGGAGTGGAATACATCGACATCCCTCTTTCCGGTGTGGAAGTCATCCTGGTCGAGGCCGGCGATACGATTCGCACGAAGACCGACAATCTGGGCAAATTCACCTTTACCGGGATTTCGTCCCGTCAGGTGACCCTCTCGATCGGCGGCGACGGCTATGCTCCTTTCTCCGAGTCGTTCGCGTTGATGCCGGGGGAGAATGTCGTCATCGTTCCCCGGCAGCGTAAGATCGAGACCCTGGATGCCGCGTCGGTTACTGCCGAAGTGCCGGTGATGACGATGAGGGGCGACACCTTGGTCTATCATGCCTCCGCCCTTCGGGTCGACGAGGGCGACTACGCCATCGACCTGCTGAAGCAGATGCCGGGCGTGGAAGTGAACCGGATGACGGGCGAGATCAAGATCTCCGGGAAGAACGTGGCGCGGTCGTACGTCAACGGAGCGCTGGTCTTCGGGCTGACGCCGATGAATGCAATGGAAAACCTGCGGGCGGAGCAGGTGGTAACGATGGAAGTATACGACGAGACGGACCCGGATGAGATCATCGACAGGCGGGCCCGGGACAAGCAGCGCGTAGTCAACATCAAGACCAAGGACCCGATTTTCAGCGCAACGGACCTGCAGGTGCGGGCGATCGCCGGTGCGGATGAACAGCGACAGGAGGACGGAGACCGGCAGTACCGCTACGCAGCCGGCACCAACGCCCATTTCTTTTCCGAACTGGTCCAGTTGTCCGCAGATGTCATCACCAACAACGTCGGGATGAACACCAGCAACATCAACGCCGTTCCCCTTCCGCAGTCCACCTACCGGAAAACGACGGACCTGGAGTTGGGATTCTACAAGTATTGGCAGAATCCACTCTTCGGCAACGGCATGTACACCAGGTATTCTTTCACGCATGACAAGACGCGCAGCCGCCGTCGGGCTCTGCAGGAGTATTTCGAGATACCGGGGATACCGGCCCATACCCGGGAGGAGGAAACCGAATCAACCCGGCAGACGGAGCAACACCGGATTCAAACGGCCTTTGCCTATAAAACCGGGAACCGGGTGACGATGCGGTGGCAACAGCAGTTCAATCTGTCCCGTACCCGCACGGATGGACTCTCCTACAATTCCCTTGACTATGCCGGCAGAACCCCGATGTCCCAGAATGAGACTTCCTTTTCCGGAAACAAGTCCTGGAATCTTTCCGAAGACATCACGGTGGGATTCAAGCCCGGCGAGAACAACAAGCCGGGGCCGAGCCTGTCGTTGGGTGTAATGCTCAGGCAGAACGACCTGGATTCTTGGAATCTGGATACGCTCGCTTCCTCCTATACGAAACGGTATCTGACCAAGGAAGGGAACAATCTGTCACAATACTGGACAGGTAATCTGCAGCAGACGCTCTATACCTATCGAAAGGATAGCCGTGATTTACAGGTTTCAGCCAATTACGTCATTGATTACCGGCTCGAAAACAGGCTGCAGGAGGCCTATGACCTGTATGGTGTTAACGAACCTGTGCCGAATCCGGCCAACACGTACGATTATACCTATTCCTCCCTAATGAATTATATCCGCTTCAGTTCGAGGTATATTCAGAAGGATTTGAATCATCCCAAATCACTATTCATTAATCTGTCGTTTGTAATGGATAAAGTCATTGATCGGGAGCGGCTCTCGGAGGCTTATTCCGGAAACAAGACCTTTTTCTATATCGAACCTTTTGTGAGTTTGATGATAAACAAGGTCAGTTTGAACCTCAGTTCATCTTACCGGGTACCTTCCGTGGAACAGTTGCGCCCGCGGATAGATGATACCAACCCTCTCTCACTGATAGGTGGCAACCCGGACTTAAGAGGAAGCCAGGCATATAGTTTTCGCCTTCAAAAGGCT
The DNA here is from genome assembly GCA_902766985.1 of uncultured Bacteroidia bacterium. Taxonomy (GTDB): domain Bacteria; phylum Bacteroidota; class Bacteroidia; order Bacteroidales; family UBA932; genus Cryptobacteroides. The sequence goes on from CACXFP010000012.1 coordinate 2,011, forward strand.
CCTCGCATGCAGGCAAGGAAATGGACGACCACCTGGAATGCGAGCGTCCAGTATGAAGCCCATCCCCTGGTCCAGCGGACCCTCTTCTACCGGGAGGCGGCCGTGTTGGACGATTACGACGGATACCGGGTACCGGCCGGCGCATCGGTCCTCCGTACGGAAAACGCAGACTATGGCCTGAGTGCCAATATCACCTTGAATACTTCGTCCAGGTTGAGCCTTCTGAAAGGAAAGTTGAAACCCACCGTCACGTTCCAGCCGAAGTTGGATTATCGGCTGATGCCGCAGTATTTCGGTGAGGTGCTGGACCGCACGGAAGAATGGACACCGTCCCTGAACGCCACGGTGATGGCACCGTTGTGGAAGGGTGCGGAGCTGTCCCTGAAAGGGAATGCGGCATATATCCGGGCCATCAGCCGGGAAAGTTCGATGGACCGCAAGGCACTCCGCGGCCAGCTCGATGTGGACTTCTCTACTGATTTCCTGAAGCATGCTTTTTTCTCGGGGAACTATTCCTGGCGCCCCGTCCGCGACCTGTCGATAAGGAACATGAGCCGGGACCTCCACCAGCTGAATCTGGCTATTGGTATCAATCTGCTACAAAAAGACCTGAAGATCAGCCTGCGGGGCATAGACCTGCTGCGCAGCGGCTCGGTCTATACCATCACGATGGGTCCGTCCTCGGTCAGCCACGTCTGGACACCGGTCTACGGGCGGTATTTCGTGCTGGACATCTCCTATCGCTTCAACAACGCCGGCGGCCGTTCGATGCCACGCTATGGATTGTAAACCATACTATGACCATGAGAAAGTATCTCCTCCTTTGTTTTCTGCTCATTGCGAACCCATTCCATACTCCCGGACTCCGGGGACAGGAGGCGAGCGGTTCCCACTCCATCATTGGACAGGTATTCAAGTATTCCCAGCCACCAGCAGGGATACCAATTGGCTCGATGCTGACATTCCCTAGCAGTGAAACTACTACTGTCACTCTGGTTGATGGCAGGGACACGCTCCGCGCAAAAACTGGACCATTTGCAATATTCCGTTTTTCGGATATCAAGTCTTCGCAAGTCCATCTGACAGTTATTGAGAGTTTTCCTACTGATCCGCCAACGATAAGATATCTTTTTTCCGGG
>CACXFP010000013.1 GCA_902766985.1 uncultured Bacteroidia bacterium
CTTATGCCCCATCCGGTATCAAATCATTCCAGGCATCGGCAACGCTCCCCGATACACGGCCTCCCGGCCGCAAGGCTCGCTTATGCCGATGCCTGGAAGATATTTATTGCGCAGTTTCGTTTCAGTCCGTTGCGACGGACTGTTTCCAGATATAGACCTTGTCGCCGCGGTGGAGACGGGTGACGGGAGGCTGCATGTTAAAGTGGACGGCGCAGGCCGTACCCCGGGGGACCACCTCAACGCGGGCATCGTTGTCAACCCTGAGGTCATCGACTTTCTGCTCGACGCAGCCGGTCGTGGGACCGATGACAAGGATGTCGTCTCCGAAGTTCAAGGGCTCGTTCTCAACTTCGATTTCCCCGACCGAGATGCGGTCATACCAATTGGTAACCTTTCCGCAATACACCTTCCTCCTTGTGGCCTGGGTGCCATAGACGTCGCTCCATTCCCCGAGCCTGGCTCCCTGGTAATAACCGTCCCAGAACCCTCGGTTGAACACTTCCTGCAGGCGTCCTTTCAGTGAAGCGGCCAAATCCGGCGTAAAGGTACCGTCGCAAATGGCGTCCGCGGCCTTGCGGTAGCACTCGGAGCATCTCTTTACGTATTCCGCCGACCTTGCCCTGCCTTCAATCTTGAACACACGGACCCCGCTGTCCACTATCTTGTCAAGGAACTCTATGGTGCAGAGATCCTTCGGGGACATGATGTATTTATTGTCAATGTTTAGGGTGTTTCCGGTCTCGATGTCGGTGACTTCATAACCGCGGCGGCATACCTGGAGGCAGGCTCCCCTGTTGGCAGACTGTCCGTAGGTCTGGAGGCTGAGATAGCATTTGCCCGAAACCGCCATGCAAAGGGCTCCGTGGACGAACATCTCTATCCTGACCGGTTTACCCGAGGGGCCTGTTATGCCTTCCGACATGATGGCTTCGTGGATTTCCTTTACCTGGGTAAGGTTGAGTTCCCTGGCGAGAACCACGACATCGGCGAACGAACTCCAGAAGCGGAGGGCTTCGGTGTTGGAGACGCTGAGCTGAGTTGATGCGTGGACTTCAAGTCCTATTTTCCTGCAATAGGAGATGCAGGCCATATCGGAAGCGATGATAGCATCCACTCCGGCCGCCTTGGCCGAGTCGAGGGCTTCCCTCATGGACGGGAGGTCGCCGTCGTAAAGGGTAATATTCAGGGTAAGATACGTCTTGACACCGTTTTCACGGCAGATCCTTACGACTTCGGAAAGATCTTCCGGGGAGAAATTGTTGGCGGAACGGGAGCGCATGTTCAGCCTCCCGACTCCGAAATAAACGGAATCCGCCCCTCCCTCTATGGCAGCCATGAGGCACTCGAAACTGCCCGCCGGGGCCATTATCTCCAACTCTTTCCTGTCCATACGACCGGCCCTGCCTTACTTTGTCCTGCCTATGAGCTTGTCTGCAAAACGGCGGAGCTGTTCATAACGGACTCCCGTGCAGACCTTTCCGGCATATTCAAGAGCCATGGCATTCAGGCGGGAAATCTCTTCCTGCGCATCCCTGTCCACTTCCAGTTCCTTGTAAATCTCTTTCATGGCTCCGATCTTCCTTTCCTTCTCCTCCGGAGTCTCCGCCTTCATCTCCGTAACGGCCTCTATCCTGGAGGCATCCGGAGCCTTCTCGAATGCCCTGGTTGTGAGCCAGCACTTCTTGTTGTTCACTATATCTCCGCCGATGGGCTTGCCGAAGACTTTTTCATCGCCGAAGGCATCAAGATAATCGTCTGCCACCTGGAAAGCCAGGCCGAGGTTGTAGCCGTATTGGTAAAGGTTGGAGCAGTCTTCATCGGAGGCTCCCCCTATCAGGGCTCCCATCCTTGCGGAACAGGCAATGAGGACCCCTGTCTTGAGTCCTATCATCTTCATGTATTCCTCCATGGACACCCTGTCCATGCTTTCGAAATCCATATCCATCTGCTGGCCCTCGCACACTTCAGCAGCCGTGGCGGAGAACAGTTTCAGGGCATCTCCGAGGACGCGGGAGGGAGCCATGGCTATCCTTTTGTAGCTGTCGATGCACATGGCGTCTCCGGAGAGGATGGCAGTGTCGGAACTCCATTTTTTCCAAACCGTAGGTTCGCCCCTGCGTAGAGGGGAACAGTCCATGATGTCATCGTGGATCAGGGTGAAGCTGTGGAATACCTCCAGTCCCGAGGCCGGGCCGAGGATCCCCGGGCCGAAATCGTCCTTGTACAGACCGAACGTGGTCAGGCAGAGTTTCGGCCGCAGGCGTTTACCGCCGATAACGATCATGTACCGGAGCGGATCATAAAGAACTTCGGGCCTTTCGGGAAAGGATATCCCGTCGAAAAGCTTCCGGATGGCCAGGTCTATTTTGTTTTCAGGAATCATCGGTTTGGGTTTGGTAAGTGCAAAGATAGATAAAAAACTTATCTTTGCAGTTATGAAACAGGGAATCGCAACTGTTGTCAAGAATGCCGGGAGCCATTATCTGCTTTCGGAACTTCCTGTCTGGGCCCCTTTCCCGGCCGTACTGAAGGGGAAAGTGAGACTCAGCGGGAGCGACTCCACCAATCCCGTTGCCGTCGGCGACAGGGTGAGGTTCTCCTGCGAAGGTGAACCCACTGACCTTGAGCCAGCCCGCATCAGCGAAATCCTCGACCGCAGCAACCATATAATCCGCCGTTCGACCAATCTCTCCAGAGCATCCCATGTGATCGCCGCCAACGTCGATATGGCCTACATCATAGTCTCCCTGTATTTCCCGAAAATAAAGCTTCCCTTCCTTGACCGCATCCTTGTTACCTGCGAAGTCTATGGGGTGAAAGCGACCATAGTGCTGAACAAAGTCGACCTCTACGGGGAAGAGGCTGAAGAGGAGGTCGCGGCATTCCGGAAAATATACGGGGGTGCCGGCTACCCTGTGATTGAGACTTCCACCGTCACCGGCGAAGGAATCGATGCGCTGCGGGAATCCTGCAAGGGAAAGGTAAATTTGTTCTCAGGGGAATCCGGCGTCGGGAAATCATCCATCATAAAGGCCCTGGACCCTTCCCTCGACCCGAAGGTCGGGAAAATCTCTCTTGCCCACCTTCAGGGCAGGCACACGACCTCCCTGTATGAGATGTATCCCCTCGGAGGCCATGACCCCTATGGCTATGTGATTGATACTCCGGGACTGAGGGGATTCGGACTGGTCGATTTGGAGAAGGAGGAGATTGCGCTGTATTTCCCGGAGATGCTCAAGGCTGCACGCGGCTGCCGCTTTACTCCGTGCACCCATACCCACGAGCCCGGATGCGCCGTCAAGGAGGCCGTGGATGCCGGAATCATCAGCCTTGAACGCTATAATTCCTACCTCGGAATGCTGGAAGAGGACAGGAAATTCCGGTAGTCCGGGCATCGGCAACGCTCCCAGAATACACGGCCTCCCGGCCGCAATGCTCGCTTTTGCCCCATCCTGTATCAATTTAGTCCGGGCATCGGCAACGCTCCCAGAATACACGGCCTCCCGGCCGCAATGCTCGCTTATGCCGATGCCCGGACTGACAGATCAGAATGATATCAGGGGCTTGGTGAGGGCTTCGCGGAGCTGGTCGTCATAGCGGAGACGGACTTTTATGCCGGCCTCCTGGTAGTAATACCTGACGGCTATCTCTTCCTCGATAAAAGGAACTATCTCATCCTTCTTCAGTTCAAGGAAACTCCTCTTATCCATCTTGATGGCGCTTTCGAGGGCATCCAGCTGGGGTTTCATGCTCCCGGCCAGTCCGTCCTCGGACAGTTCCTTCTTCATCTGGTCGAAAAGCGCCTGGGCCGATGAACGGTAATCGAATTCCTTGCCCTCGGCGAAATCAACGAAAGCCTTGTAATCGGCATCGGAGAAATGGAAGTCCTCGACAGCGGGGATGCTTTCATGGCCGCGGACATACTCCAGCGCATACTGCTCCACCACGCCGTTCATGACAAGGGAATATGTCAGACGGCTGTACCTTTTGGTCTTGAGGGTATCGTCAGGGGTAATCCCGCCCCCGTCCCGGACAGTACGCCCGTGCAGAGTCTTGAATTCCTTCGTGAGGGAATCCGGGATGGCCCCCACGCTGCCGTCCTCGTTCCTGTGGGAATAGTCCATCACCTGGACGCACCGGCCGCTGGGAGTATAATATTTAGCCGTAGTCACCTTCAACTGGCCGTTGTAAGGAAGCGGCCGTATGCTCTGGACGAGACCTTTGCCGAAGGTCCTGCGGCCAAGGATGGTGGCCCTGTCCAGGTCCTGCATGGCGCCGGCCACGATCTCCGACGAACTGGCCGATCCTGAATCAACCAGGACCACGATCGGCATCGCGGTATCTATCGGATCCCCCATCGTCTTGTACACCATCTCGTTTTCGCTGTTGCCCTTGGAGGAGACCACAACCGATCCCTTGGGAACGAATAGGGATACGATCTTGATGGCCTCCTGCATTATTCCTCCGCCGTTGCTGCGAAGGTCCAGGATAAACTTCTTCATTCCCTGGTCCCTGAGCTTCAGGAAACCGGACCTTACGGCATCGGAGACACCCTCGGTAAATCCCGACTGCAGCATATACCCGGTGGTTCCGTCTTCAAGCATCCCTGCATATTCCACGTCAGGGAGATGTATCCTTTCCCTTATCACGCCGACATCCACCACCTCTCCGCTGCGGACCTTCTTCACCTTGAACTTCACGGTCGTACCCGGCTTTCCCTTCATCCTGTCGCTGCACTCCTTGGAATCCAGTCCCTTGACGGAGGTCCCGTCAATCTCCAATATCTCATCGCCGGCGACTATTCCGGCCTTGGTGACGGGAGCATTGAAATACGGCTCGTTGATGATCACGTTGCCGTCTTTCTCAGGCTTGTAAATGATTGCGCCCACACCGCCGTAGCTCTTGTTGATCATCATCTGGAAGTCCTCCTGCTCCTCCTCCGGGACATATTCCGTATAAGGGTCAAGGTCTCCGAGCATTGCGTCGATACCCTTCAGTTCAATCCTCGAAAGGGGCAGGGAATCGACATAGGATGCCGAAAGCTGTTTCAGCAGCGCGTTGTGGATATCTATCCACTTGCCTGTGTCAAACGTCTTTGACTGGCCGTAGGCCGCCGTGGCAAGGGCCGCGAGCAGCAAAGGAAGGATTATGGTTCTGGGTCTCATTTTCATGCTGATTTTCCGGGAAGGCAAGGAGCAATTGCCGTGCCGTTCTGAGTCGAGGACAAATTTAATCAATTTATCTTTCGCAAGTGCGAAAAATACCCTATATTGTGGTGATAAAGGACATTCAGGATGAAAATCATTTTCGCCACAGCGAACAAAGGCAAACTGAGGGAAGCCGGGGAGATTCTGGGAAACGGATGGGAACTGGTGAGCCCGGCCGAGATGGGAATTACCGAAGACATAGAGGAAACCGGGGAGACACTGAAAGATAATTCCCTGTTGAAAGCCACCTGTATACATGAAAAGACGGGACTGGACTGCTTCGCCGATGACACCGGCCTGGAAGTTGACGCCCTCGGAGGGGCTCCCGGAGTCCATACGGCAAGGTATGCCGGAGAGGGCCATGATTTCCAGGCGAATATGGACAAGCTTCTCGCCGAACTCGGGGATTCTCCCTCAAGGACAGCCCGTTTCCGAAGCGTGGTTACCCTGATCCTGGGCGGGGAGGCATTCTTCTTCGACGGACGCCTGGAAGGCAGGATCGCATTCTCAAAATCAGGCAACGGAGGCTTCGGATACGACCCTGTATTCATCCCTGACGAGCTTCCTTCCAATGACGGCGGCCTCGTCCCTAACACGGACAACCTCACCCTTGCCGACATACCGGAAGAAGACAAGAACGCCATATCCCACAGGGGCAAGGCCCTCAGGATGATGGCCGCCTTCCTCAAGGAAAGGGAAAAATGAAGGAAAAAATACATCTGATAGTTCTCAGCCACACCAAATTCGGGGAGAATTCCGTCGTCCTGCACACCCTGTGCAGGGAATACGGAAGGAAGGGTTTCCTGGTGAAGGTGGGACAGAAGACGCGCCCGGCTCTTTTCCAGCCCCTAAACATCCTTGAAGCCGAGGTCACGGTGAATCCGAGGTCGGACCTATGGTGGGCCGGATCCCTGAAGGCCAGGACCCCGCTGAACGGCATCCGCTCCGACATAAGGAAAAACACCATGACACTGTTCATGGGCGAGGTACTGTTCAAAGTCGTCAAAGAGGGAATGTCCGAGGACGGCCTGTTTGACTGGTGCGAACGGACGATCCTGACCCTGGACGCCTTGAAAACGGATTATCCCAACTATCACCTGAGATTCCTCCTGGAACTTTCCATGACCCTGGGATTCAGCCCGTCCATCGAAGACCTGGCCCCGTTCGCGGGAAGCCATGTCAGGGAACTTGAAGTCTTCCTCTCCTCCCCTTTCGAACAGGCGATGCTGCTGCCCCTTACCGGAGAGGCCCGCAATGAAATGGCCGGTGTGATACTCCGTTACCTGGAATATCACACCGAATCATCAATCAACGTCCGCTCCCTGAAGGTCCTCAGGGAAATATACGGATAGGGTGCCGCCGCGGGCGGATGAATCCTATTTTTTCTTCCGGAAATTCCTTTTCTTGGACTCCTTGATCGCCCTGGCGACCTTGGCCTTGCGGGCCGTCCTGTTGCCGGCCTTCTCATAAAAATGCTCCTCGACAGGAATGTCCTCCGATTCTTCAACTTCCGGCTCCACCAACTCATAATCAAGGAGTTTCTGCTCAAGGTTGGTAGCCTTGACCCTGATCCTGACAGGATCCCCGAGCTGATATACCTTGCCGGTGTGGTCCCCGACGATCCTGTAATGGTCTTCATCGAAGGTGAAATGGTCCTGGCGGACTTCCCGGAGCGAAACCATCCCCTCGATATGGGTAGGCTCGATCTCGACGTACATTCCCCATTCGGTCAGACCGGAGATATGTCCTTCGAATTCCTGACCTACCTTGTCCTGCATGAATTCTACGAGCTTGTATTTCGTACTGGACCTTTCGGCCTCTGCTGCAACCACCTCCCTGTCGGATGCGTGCATGCACTGTTCGCTATAGTAGAGCTTGTCCTGCGAGGAGGCCCCGTCAAGATAGAGGGACAGAAGCCTGTGGACCATCATGTCGGGATACCGGCGGATCGGAGAGGTGAAATGGGTGTAGAACTTGAACGCCAGACCATAATGACCGATATTGTCGGTGCTGTAGCAGGCCTTGGCCATGGCCCTGAGGGCAATCATTTCCATGGCGCCGTACTCGGGCTTGTCCTTCGCCTCGGCAAGCAGGGCATTCAGGGATTTTGAAACGGATTTGCCGTCGTCGGTCTCTCCCATCTTGTATCCGAAATTGCCAGCGAACTCCCTGAGGCCCTGGATTTTCTCCATGTTCGGTTCGTCGTGTATACGGTAGACGAAAGTCTTGGCGGACTTGTCGGCGCGCCCGTTCATCTTGCCGGAGGTCGCGATGAATTCGGCAACCGACCTGTTGGCCAGGAGCATGAACTCTTCGATGAGCCAGTTGGCCTCCTTGGATATCTTCTCATACACCCTCACCGGCTTGCCGCTTTCATCAACCTCGACCTCCATCTCGGGGCGGTCGAAATTGATGGCCCCCGATGAGAAGCGCCTTTTCCTGAGCGTCAGGGCAAGCCTGTTCAAAAGCAAGATGGTGTCGGACAGTTCTCCCGGCACTCCCTCAACTTTTTCTCCTTCAATTATTTTCTGGGCGGTGTCATAGTCGAACCTGTGATCCGACCGGATGACGGTCCTACCGAACCAGCTGCTGACCGTTTTCCCAAGCGGAGTCATCTCGAACACGGCCGAGAACGTAAGCTTCTCCTCGTCGGGACGGAGGGAACAGAGGTTGTTCGAAAGTTTTTCCGGCAACATCGGAACCGTGCGGTCGACCAGGTATACGGATGTCCCGCGGGACTGGGCCTCCTTGTCGATGATGGTTCCGGGCTTGACATAATAAGACACGTCGGCTATGTGGACTCCTATCTCATAATTCCCGTTCTCCAGATTTCTGAAAGACAGGGCGTCATCGAAATCCTTCGCGTCGGCAGGGTCGATAGTAAACGTAAGGATGTCGCGGAAATCCCTCCTTCCGGCAAGGTCTTTCGCGGTAATCTCGGAGGGAATGGCCTCGGCGGCCTCCTCTACTTCCTTCTCGAACCTGTAAGGGAGTCCGAATTCCGCAAGGATGGCATGCATCTCGGTTTCATTGTCGCCGGGAGCCCCGAGAATGTCTACTATCTTTCCATGCGGGCAGTTCTCGCCTTTGGGCCAGCCGTCCACCAGCGCGGCGACCTTCATGCCCTTGCAGGCCTTGAGGTCTTCGGTGAAGTCTACGGCTATGTCATAAGGCATGTTCCTGCTCTGCATGAGCACCCACGCCTGTTTTCCTACGGTATGGAGGATTCCCACGAAAGGGATTCTCGAGCGTTCCACTATCTCGGTAATGAAACCTTCGCGCTTCTTTGTCCTTGGATTTACGTCCGTAACGGCAACCTTCACACGGTCGCCATGGAGGGCTCCGCGGGTCTTCTTGGCCCCAACGAAAACATCATTGGAGGGATCGTCGGGCAGGAGCACGAAGCAATAGCCTTCGCGGGTCATCTGCACCGTCCCTTCCATTTCGGGCCAGTCACCCCTTCTCTTTTCCCTCTTGAGACCGCCGGAACGTCTCACATCGGCGGCAACGCCACGCTTCCTCTTGTCTTCCGCTTTACGCGCGTGGCCTGAATTCCTTCTTTTTGACATATTCTAACCTTATAAAATCGGGCAAAGTTAAGAATAATATGAGATTTTTGTTAAATTTGGAAGTTAATTCACAAACACAGCACAATATGAAAATCCGTACCTCGATCCTCCTGGCCCTGCTTGTCGCAGCAATTTCCTGCACATCAAGGCCTGAAGTCACCTTGGCCGACGATCCCGTCGAATATGTTTCCACCCTTGTGGGCACCCAGTCGGACTTTACCCTCTCGACCGGAAACACCTACCCCGCCATCGCCCTCCCCTGGGGCATGAATTTCTGGACTCCCCAGACCGGCAAAAATGGCAATGGTTGGGCATACACCTACAATGCACACACCATCAGGGGTTTCAAGCAGACCCACCAGCCTTCTCCATGGATCAATGACTACGGCCAGTTCTCACTGATGCCGGTGCGCGACGCCTCCCGTTTCGGCGAAGAAGAAAGGCAGAGCATATTCTCCCACCAGAGCGAGACTGCGAAACCCTATTACTATCAAGTATATCTGGCAGACAGCGATGTCAATGTCGAGATTACCCCCACCGAAAGGGCAGCCGTACTCAGGTTCACTTTCCCTGACAGCGAGACCTCCGGAATCGTCATCGATGCATTCGACCATGGTTCCTCAGTCAAGGTGGACAAGGCAGCCGGAAAGGTGACAGGATACACCACCCGCAACAGCAGGGGCGTCCCCGAGAATTTCCGCAACTGGTTCACCCTCACCTTCGACAAGGCTATCGAGTCCTTCGACATCTATGACGGTGACAAGAACGTAGGCGGAAACGAATACACCGGAGACCACGCCATCGCCGTAGTCAAGTTCAAGACCGTACGCGGGGAGAAGGTCAACGTCAAGGTGGCTTCTTCCTTCATCTCCCCCGAACAGGCGGAAGTGAACCTCAAGGAGGTAGCCGGAAAGGACTTCGAGACCGTAAAGGGCGAGGCAAAGGACAGTTGGAATAAGATCCTCGGTCGCATAAAGGTAGGCGGAGGCACCGTGGACCAATACCGCACATTCTACTCCTGCCTCTACCGGAGCACGCTCTTCCCCCGCAAGTTCTATGAAATCTCAGCCGAGGGAAAACCCATCCATTACAGCCCCTACGACGGCAAGGTCCACGATGGCTATATGTATACCGACAACGGTTTCTGGGACACCTTCAGGGCGCAGTTCCCCCTCCTCAACCTCGTCTTCCCCGACATCAACGAGGAAATACAGAAGGGCATGGCCTGCATCGCCAAGGAGAATCCCTTCCTCCCCGAATGGGCCAGCCCCGGACACAGGAACTGCATGGTAGGAAACAACTCCGCATCCATCGTAGCTGATGCCATCCTGCTGGGAGTCAATACCGAAGAACTCGAGACCCTCTACAACACCCTTGTTTATGGGGCGCACCACAACCATCCGTTCATCAAGTCCACGGGACGTTACGGACACGAGTACTACGACAGTCTCGGTTACGTGCCCTACAACGTAGGCATCAATGAGAATGTGGCTAGGACCCTTGAATACGCTTATGACGACTGGTGCATCCTCCAGGTGGCGAAGAAACTCGGACGCCCCGAAGAGGAAATAAACAAATACACGGCCCATGCCCTCAACTACAGGAACGTCTTCGATCCCGAGACGAAACTGATGAGAGGCAAGAATGACGACGGCACCTTCGTGGCGGAATTCAGCCCCTACAAATGGGGTGACGCCTACACCGAAGGCAACGCCTGGCACTACACATGGTCCGTATTCCACGATCCCCAGGGACTCATCGACCTGATGGGCGGAGACAGGGAATTCACCCGGATGCTCGACTCAGTATTCATCGTTCCTCCCATCTATGACGACAGCTACTACCGCTTCCGCATCCATGAGATTGCCGAGATGCAGGTGGCGAACATGGGCAACTACGCCCACGGCAACCAGCCGGCACAGCATATGATCTACCTCTACGACTGGGCCCGCGAACCCTGGAAGACACAGCAGCATGTCCGCGAAGTGATGAACAAGCTCTACACCGCAAAGCCTGACGGATACTGCGGCGACGAAGACAACGGACAGACCTCGGCGTGGTATGTATTCTCCGCCCTCGGTTTCTATCCCGTATGCCCCGGCTCCGGCCAGTACGCCGTCGGATCGCCCCTATTCAAGAAAGCCGTAGTCACCCGCCCGGACGGAAAGCAGTTCACGATCGACGCCCCCGCCAATTCCCATGAAAACGTGTATGTCACTTCAATGACATTGAACGGAAAGAACTGGGACCGCAACTTCCTCACCTGGGACGACCTGACCGCCGGAGCGAAGATTTCCTACACAATGGCTTCCAAACCCGACACCAACAGGGGGACATCCGACGAAGCCAAGCCTTACTCTTTCAGCAACGAATTGAAAACCAAATAAATTGAATTTATGAACGAGATAAGCAAAGACAAAAGACTTGTCCTTACCCTTGACGCAGGCGGCACCAACATGGTGTTCGGAGCCATGAAAGGCGGAGAATACGTTGGAGAGACCCTGAGACTTCCCTCCAATTCGTCCGACCTTGACCTTTGCCTCGACACTATGGTGAAGGGCTTTACGGCCGTCAGGGACTCCCTTAAAGCTTCAGGCGAAAAGGAACCTGCAGCCATAAGCTTCTGCTTCCCCGGTCCCGCCGACTACGCCCGCGGAATCATCGGAGGCTTCCTGCCCAACTTCCCTTCATTCAGGGACGGTGTCGCCCTCGGCCCCTTCCTCCAGGACAGGTTCGGAATCCCTGTATATATCAACAACGACGGAGACCTCTACGCCTACGGTGAAGCCCTCGGCGGGGCCCTTCCCGAAATCAACGCCCGCCTGAAAGAGGCCGGCAGCGCCAAGGAATACCACAACCTCATCGGCTACACCTTCGGCACAGGATTCGGAATCGGAGTGGTCATCAACGGAGAACTCAACCGCGGAGACAACTCCTGCGTCGAAACCTTCTGCCTCGAGCATCCGTTCCTGGACGGCGTGATGGTTGAGGAAGGCGTTGCTGCAAGGGCTGTAAAGAGGGTCTACGGCAACCTCATAGGGAACCCCAACCACGGACTTGAGCCAAAGGACATCGGCGACATCTGCAACGGCGTGCGCGAAGGCAACCGTGAAGCGGCCATCGCCGCCTTCAACGAGCTGGGAGAGGTAGCCGGAGACGCCATGGCGAAGGCCGCTTCCCTCATCGACGGCCTCATCGTCATCGGAGGCGGCATCATGTACAACTACAAGTACATCATGCCCGGAATCCTCAAGAGCATGCGTTCCAAGCTGCATACCCTCAGCGGCGAAGTCGTGAGGAGGGTCCAGCCCAACGTCTATAACCTCGACGACCCCGACGAATTCGCGATCTTCGCCGCCGGCGAGGCCCGCGGACTCAAGGTTTACGGGACAGACAAGACCGTCATATACGACCCGATGAAGAGACTCGGCGTCATGCGTTCCAAGATCGGAGCCAGCAAGGCCATCTCCCTCGGTGCCTATTCGTTCGCCCTTAAAGAACTCGATTCATAATGGCAATGCTATATCCGCTGAAATTCGTTCCCTACCTCAAGACCGTTGTCTGGGGTGGGGAAAGGATTGCCCCTTTCAAGGGAATCTCCACAGATCAGGAAAAAATAGGAGAAAGTTGGGAACTCTCCGGCGTAACGGGACATGAGTCCGTCGTCTCCAACGGGGAACTGCAGGGAAGGGATATCGTTTCCCTGATCCGTGAATACGGGGCCTCCCTTGTCGGGAAACACGTTTTTGAATCGGAGGGGAACGTTTTTCCCCTCTTGGTCAAATTCATAGATGCCAAGGGAGACCTGTCGATCCAGGTCCATCCAGACGACGATCTTGCAATGAAGCGTCATGGCACGAAAGGCAAGACCGAAATGTGGTACGTGGTGGACGCCGCTCCGGGAGCAAGCCTGTACGCCGGCCTGACCAAGGAGATCACTCCGGAAGAATACGAAAGGAGAGTGGCCGAC
>CACXFP010000014.1 GCA_902766985.1 uncultured Bacteroidia bacterium
GGACGGGTAGGATCGAACGCCTTCATCAGGTCATAGCAATCGTAGAAATTCTGCCCGTTTCCGGCTTCGTTGCCCATACTCCAGATTATCACACTAGGATGATTATAATCCCGATGGACCATTCTCATGTCCCTAGCCACGTGGGCGTCACGATATGCCGGATCCTTGGCCAGGGTCTTTTCGCCGTATCCCATTCCATGGGATTCTATATTTCCCTCGTCAACCACATAGATGCCGTAAATGTCGCAAAGAGCCAGCCAGCGGGGGTCATCCGGATAATGACAGGTACGAACGGCATTAACATTCAACTCTTTCATTATCCTGATATCCCTGACCATATCTTCTTCTGTAACATCATATCCGCGGTAAGGGTTCATCTCATGGCGGTCAACCCCCTTGATCAGGACGGGTTTCCCGTTGACCAGAAGCTGGGCATCGCGGACCTCTACCGACCTGAATCCGAATACGGTGGATGCGGACTCCAGAAGGGCGTCACCTTTTTTTGCAGATACCCTCAACCTGTATAGGGAGGGTTCCTCAGCGCTCCAGAGAGCGGGAGAAGGCACATTCATCGAGAACTTCACTAGCCTCTCCCCCTTGCCATCGGGCTTTATCTTCCTGTCCACGCTCACAGTGCGGGAAACCACAGGATCCTTTTCCCCCTCCTTGACGATGGAGACCTCCAACGAAGTGACCCCCCTGGTCAGTTCCGCCGCCACATCGGCCTTCCCATACATGTCTCCAGAAACCCTCAGGTCGGCTATTCCCTCATTCTCCCTGGTACACACGAAGACACCACGGGCAATACCGGCAAAACGGTTGAAATCCTGATCCTCAAGGTAGGTTCCGTCGCACCACCGGAAGATTTCCAGGGCGATGAGGTTCTCCCCGGCCTTGACGAACCTGGTGAGGTCGAAACGGGCTTCCAGTTTGCTGTCCTGGCTGTAGCCCACTTCCTTCCCGTTCACCCACACCCTAACGTTCGAGGTCGCAGACCCGATGCACAGGTGTATCTGCTTGCCTATCCACTCGGTTGGGATGTTGAACGTACGCCTGTACTGTCCTACATAATTATGCTCTTCAGGCACGATCGGAGGATTGTTCTTATAATGCCCCCTCCAGGGATATCCTATATTCAGGTACATCGGTTCTCCATAGCCGTTCAGTTCCCACATGCCGGGGACAGGCATGGAACCCCATGACGAATCGTCGAAGGACGGAGATTCGAAACCCTTCAGACGGCCGTCTATTGTGGCGTTCCAGAAGAATTTCCAAACTCCGTTCAGGGAGATGGACTGCTGTTGGTCAACGGTGAACCCGGCCCTCATGGGCATGCGGTTCTTCTCGAAAACGGCAGGATTCTGCCAATCCTCCAGCTGCGGGGCCTTCGCCTGAACGGCGAAAGATGCAATCAAACTGAGGACGGCGAGGATGGCGGTCTTTTTCATAATATGAATTGTTTTAAATGACTTCGATGTCACTTGTATGCACCCAGCCCTGGCGGCCGTCGGCAAGGGAAATGTTCTTCCATGTCCCGACCTCGTCGATGAGGCGGACCTTTGTCCCTTCATGCAGGATGAACAGGTCCTTCGCAGAACCTTCAGACGGTGAACTCTTCACGGAGATGACGGGAGTCATGACTATGGCTTCACCGGCAGTCCTGTATGAGGTCTTCTGCCACACGGAGAATCCCAGCGCCATAAAGGCGAGGATAATCGCAACTATGGCGCCGTAGAAACCGGCTTTCCGCAGTCCACGGGCCCCCGAGAGGAGATATGTCAGAAGCAACGCCAGCGACAACGCCACGAATGCCAGGAACAAACCCGCCCAGGCATCAGAATCCAGCCACCAGCTCACCTTCCTGGCAATGGTGACAAGGATGAATTCGGGAACGGGCTCGATCCTGTCCTGGATGAAACTGCCGGCGAAATCCAGGTTGAACCTGGCATCCTTGAACGAAGGATCCAGCTTAAGGGCCCTTTCGTAGTAGAGGATCGCCTTGGCATAATCCTCCTGGCGGAACCATGCGTTGCCTATGTTGTAATAGACTGAAGGTGACTCAAGTGAAACCGCAGGGATACTCTCCCACGCCCTCACGGCATCGCTCCAGCGGCCATCGTTGTAGGCAGCCGTCCCGGCGTTCCACAGGGAGTCGGCCATAGAGCCGGCATCGGCAGTTTCCCCGGCACGCACCGCCATGGAAGGCAGGAGGAGAAGAATTATGGCGGCAACGACCGGACCGGCAGGTTTCTTCTTTGATTTCATGCTCGAATCTATTGCTGAGATTACGCTTAAAGCCTCGTCATAATGCTGCTGCATTGCATCGTGGCCTGCATCGGGCGAATAACGGGCGAATTCGCAGGCCTCAAGGAGTCCGGTGAACCTGTCCACAAGGCCATCATCCACTCCGGCACCGGAAAGCGACGCCTTTATGTTTTCGGAACTCATCTCGGCAATCTCCATGGACATCTTGTCCGATACGAACCCGGCCAGAGCCTTGTGAAGCTCCCCGTAGAAAGCAGAATACAGATTCTTCTTCAGGTATTCCCCTGCAGCAGCGAGCCTCTTCCCGGCCATCTTCACGGCCTTGCGGTTCCTGGTACCGGCGACATCGGCCCTTCTGGCGGCCAGCCCCCTGAATGCAAAGAGGAAGGCCCCGGAGGCTATGACGATGACGGCGAGGAGAACCCAGAAAGCACCTGAACCGAGGAAGAATGAGCCCTTGGAAGTGAACGAAGGTGTCTTGGTGTGTATGAACCGTATATCGCTGCCTACGTCCCTGACATCCTTTCCCCTGATTACCGGGGAGACCGTGCCTGACGTGACCGGAGCATCGGTCTCAGGCCCCTTCGCCACCCTGATTTCAAGCGGCCCGGAGGACACGGTTACATATTTCCCGCTTCCTGCGTCAAAATAGCTGTACGGTATGGGATCTATGGTGAAAGTCCCGGCGCTTCTTGGAATGAAAGGATACTCGAACGTCTTGCTGCCCGAAGTACCTCCGGGACCCGGATTCTCGGTGACCTTGACGTCATAGACATCGAAGTCGGGAGGGAAACCCACCTTGGGAGCTTCGAGCAAAGACACGTTCCCGCTACCCGAGACAGTGACGATCAGGGATGCCGCATCGTGGGTCTTGAGGGAATCCCTGGTGAGTTTCGCGGAGATCTCATACTTGCCGACACCGCCGCCGAAAGAAGCGGGGGCTCCGGGTGGGAGCGGACGGACATGTACCGTAGCTCCCGGGGTGGTCACACGCTTGCGGATAGTCTGGTAATCATCCTGGAAGAAACTGTCGAAGATGCTGTTGGACGTTCCGGAAGAGACCCTTACGTTTACCAGGCACACAAGTTCCGCCGGCTCGATGGGAAGGTCTCCGGCCTGCTGGGGAATGATCACCCAGCTGCGGAGGAGGGCTGCATTGTATATCTTGTCATCATATGATTCCCGATGGAATTCTATATTCGTCGGAGCCTGGAGTTCCTGGCTCCAGAAACCGTTGAACGCAGGCAGCTTGGATTTCTCAAACCCGGCTATGTTAACCCTTTGGTACAGTTTTAGGGAGGCTGTTATCGGCTCTCCTATGACTGCGCTTGTCTTGCTAAGGGAGAACCTCAGGAAAATGTCTCCGTCAGAGATCCTGCCTGTAGCCGATGGAGTATCGCCCGCAGCGCCACCCGCGGAACCTGAAGTTCCTCCGGATGACGGAGCGCCCTGCCGGGAAGAAGATGCATTCGTAACGACCTCGACGGACGGGGTCCCCGACACGATGGTATTCCCGCCGACCTTGGCGCTGGCAGGAGCAAGCCGGAAGGTTCCGGTCTTCTTCGGAATGAGGATGTAGGTATATGTAACCTGGGAATTCTTGGTCCTCTTTCCGTTGATGATGCTGATGCTGGTCGACGTACCCTTCTGGGGACCCCAGACCAGTTGGAAATCGTCGCCCGCGCTCCACTCGAAATCGCTCGGGGAGTTTTCTCCGTCGATGACGAATGTGACATTGAACTGTTCGTCGACTCCCACAACGTTAGGCACATCAACTTTGATGGAGTTCTGCGCAAATGAGGTCAACATGCACAGAACGGATACCAACGATATGTATAACCTTCTCATATTCCTTATTCTACCAGTTCTTTTCCTTCTGCCTTGACTTCAATGCCTCGGCTTTCTCCCTGTTCACCTTGTCCTGGGTGTTCTTCTCCCTTGCCTGGATGGCGCGCAGCATCTGCTGGGCCTGCTGGGGAGATATCTTTCCCTGGTCCTGATTATCTTGATTATCCTGTCGGTCTTGGTCCTGGTCCTGCTGGTTCTGATTCTGGTCCTGCTGATTCTGTTGGTCCTGCTGATTCTGGTTCTGGTCCTGCTGATCCTGGTTCTGGTCCTGCTGGTTCTGTTGGTCCTGCTGGTTCTGCTGATTGTCATTCCCGCCGCCGCCGCCTTTCTGGTTGTCGAGCATCATCTTGGCATAGGCATAATTCTCTTTCGCTTCAAGGTCTCCCGGATTCAGCAACAGGGATTTCTTATAAGAATCCACGGCCGTCTGCCAGTCCTTTTCCTGACATGCGACATTTCCCCTGTTGTAAAAGGCGGACGGGGCATGGGGGGTAAGGACGACTGTCTTGGAGACCGTATCCAGCGCCTTGCCCGCTTCGGAGAAATTCTCCTGCCGATACAGTGCCCCTGCAAGGTTGTAGTTTGCCGCGATGGATGTGGAATCCTTCACCAGGGCCTTCCTGTATTCGATTTCAGCCTCCTTCCAGTTCCCTTTGCGGAATTTTCGGTTGCCGGAACGTACGTCGCGCCTGTCCGCCTGCGCGGAGACATCCAGGGCCGCAGCCGCCATGATGAAAATGAAAAATATGAATCTGTATCTATTCATTGCATGGAATCAATTGAACAAACGTCTGAGAGCCTTACGTTCCCCGACCAGCATCTCGATGACCAGAAGGGCCAATGCGATTGCGAAGAAATACATGAACTGCTCGTCATACTCTTCGAATACCACTGAACTGAACTCCTCGTCCTCCATCTTCCGTATCTCGTCCACGATGGGATTCAGGCCGAATTCTTCGTTACCTGCGTGGATATACGCACCGCCTCCGGCCTCTGCCACAGCCTTTAAGGCTGATTCATCGAGCCTTGTTACGACAATATTGCCATCCCTGTCTTTCAACAGGGTCCCGTTCACCGGAATCGGCTGTCCTTCCGGCGATCCGACACCTATGGTGAAAACCTTGATCCCCATCTGAGCGGCCTGGCGTGCGGCTTCCTCGGCATCGTCCTCATGGTTCTCACCGTCCGAAATCACGATGATGGCGCGGCTGTTCTCACTTTGGGTGCTGAAACTCTTGATAGCTGTAGTAATCGCGTCGCCGATGGCCGTCCCCTGCACAGGGACCGAAGAAGTAGTAATCGACCCCATGAACATCTTGGCGGACACGTAATCAGTTGTGATGGGCAGCTGGACGAAAGAAGTACCGGCAAAGATGACAAGTCCGATCCTGTCGTCATGGAGACGGTCGGTCAGACGGGATATCGCCAACTTCGCCCTTTCCAGCCGGTTCGGAGTATAATCCTTGGCCAGCATGGAGTTGGACACGTCAAGGCAGACCATGATTTCAGCTCCCCGAGCCTTGCGCTCACTGAGTTTCGCACCTATCTGGGGCCTTGCGAGACCTATTACGAAGAAGAAGAATGCAAGGGAGAACAGCACCATTCGCACCCAGCCCTTTGCCCCGGAGAATGACGGCATGAGGGCCTTGGTAAAGTTCTCCTCACCGAAACGTCCAAGCCTTGAGCGGCGTTCCGCCCTCATGAGGCCGTATGCCACCAGGAAGACCGGCACCAACAGCAGGAGGATGAGATACTTGTATTGAGCGAACACTATCATGGCAGCCTCCTTATTACAAAAAGTCTGAAAATGACCTCCAGCAGCAGGAGGATGAGGGCGGCCAGTCCGAATCCAGGGAAGAGTTCCTTATACACCGGGAAGCTGTCAATGGTCACCCGGTTCTTCTCCATCCGGTTTATCTCGGAATAGATTTCGGAAAGGGATGTGTTGTCGGTCGCCCTGAAGTAGCTGCCTCCCGTCGAGGAGGCGATCTTCTTCAGGAGGTCTTCGTCAATCTCCACGGGGAGGTTCTGCATTTCCACCCCCCACGGGGTCATGACCGGGTAAGGAGCCGTGCCGTTGGCCCCGACCCCTATGGTATAAGTCCTTATCCCATAAGTCTTGGCTATCTCTGCAGCAGTCTCGGGGGCCACTTCGCCCATATTGTTGACACCGTCCGTCAGCAGGATGACGACCCGGCTTTTGGCATCCGAATCCTTCAGGCGCGCCACCGCAGTCGCCAGTCCGTTCCCTATGGCGGTACCATCATCGATCAGGCCGGTCTGGATCTCCTTCATGAGGTTTATAAGGGTGGCCCTGTCCGTGGTAAGGGGGCACTGGGTATAGCTCTCACCTGCAAAGACTACTATACCCATCCTGTCCGTCGGTCTCTGGGCTATGAACTTGATGGCTATATCCTTTGCGGCATTCAGCCTGTCGGGATTGAAGTCCCTGGCCAGCATTGACGTAGATACGTCCATCGCCAGCATTATGTCGATTCCCTCAGAGTCCACCTTTTCCATCCTGGAAGACGATCTCGGCCGCGCAATCGCAACGATTATCAGGCAGAGGGCCGCCGTACGCAGTATGAAAGGCAGATGCCTGACCCACGCGAGGATATTGTTCCCGCCCTTCTTCCAGGGAATGAGGGAAGGGACCCTGAGATGCGGCCTGCGGTCCTTTATTTCAAGGTAGAGGTAGTGCCCGATGAGAAGGATGGGCACCGCCAGGAGGAAAAGGAGTTTCGGATACTCAAAGAACATTATCCGGCTCCTCCCCAGCCTGTGAAGTCTGATAGGTTGATGTCACGAAACGGACAGCCGTCGGAAGGGCGGATGCATTGTCCTGGTCGGAAGCGGTATGCTTTGCGAATTTCACCATGTCCGCCTTTTCGAAGAGGGCCTTCACCTCATCCCTGATATCTGCCGGAAGATCCCGGCTCCCTTCCAGTTCAGAGAATATCTCCGCAGTGGTCATCTCCACGGCGTCCACGCCGAACCTGCGCTCTATGTATTCCCTGAGGGTATCGGTTATCCCCGAGTAGAATATCTTCTGTTTCTCCGGAGCCCAGTATTTGTCTCCCCTGAACCTGTCCAGCTTGCGGAGGGCAACGATATATGCCGGTTCATTGTAGATTTCCCCTGCAGCAGCCTTTTTCCTCATTTTCCAGAGGCAGACGGCGAGGATGACCAGGACGGCCAGGGCGTAGAAGCCAAGGAGCCAGGGAAGTATTTCCTTGAAAGTAAGGGGATACCGGACCTGTCCCTTGATATCGTGGATCACATAGGCGGTTGTATCTATCTGGAATCCTTTTACCGACAGGGTCTGGGGATTGAATACGAGGGTATCGACCA
Organism: uncultured Bacteroidia bacterium; assembly: GCA_902766985.1. Classification (GTDB taxonomy): domain Bacteria; phylum Bacteroidota; class Bacteroidia; order Bacteroidales; family UBA932; genus Cryptobacteroides. The sequence continues at coordinate 7,465 of CACXFP010000014.1, forward strand.
CATCCCCCGGAAGGACCCTCCGGACAGCCAGGGCGGGAAGTTCGTAGTCACCTTCGTCGAAAGAGGTGATGACGATTCCGGCCTGGATGTCGAAAATCCTCTTCGCGCCCTTTCCCCGGCCGGTCTTCATGGTCTTCAGGGTATCCACTTTCCATGGAGAAACCACTTCTACGCTGTCCCTGATTCCTTTGGAGAAATCCTGGAGCATGAGGCCCGTTCCCTCAGCCACGTCCCTGAGCACGAATCCATACACGAACTGGTCGGCGATAAGGGCCGTATCCCGGGGCTGGAGAGGCTTGAGAAACGAACCCTCAAGCCCGATCACCCCTCCCTGGGCGAAGGCCCCCGTACACAACGGAAGGGCCAGGACGGTCAACAATATCCTTTTGAAGAATTCCATAATCCAATCCCTATCTCCTGTCGAAAAATGCCTTCAGGCCTTTCACATAATCCTGGTCCGTGGCTATCGACACATTGTCTATCTTGTATTTGTTGAAAAGCCTGACTCCTTTCGCCGAAGCATCGGAGAACCACCTTCCATAGGCTTCCCTCATCTTGCGGGAAGAAGTGTCGATCCATACGGAACGGCCGGTTTCCGAATCCTTGGCATGCACCAGGCCGACATTCGGGAGGCTTTCCTCCCTGGGATCGTAAACCTTTATCACCGAGATGTCATGCCGTCCGGCGGCGACCTTCATCGCATCCTCATACAGGGGATTTCCGTCCGGGTCCGCATCGAGCATGTCAGAAAGAATGAATGCCGTGCATCTCTTCTTTATGGCGTTGGTCAGGAACCTGAGGGCCCCGCCTATATCGGTACCGTCCGAAGCCGGGGTGTATTCGATAATCTCGCGGATGATGTGAAGAAGGTGGCTGCGGCCTTTCTTGGGAGGAATGAACTGTTCCACCCTGTCGCTGAAGAAGAGGGCGCCCACCTTGTCGTTGTTGATTATGGCGGAAAAAGACAGGACGGCGGCGATCTCGGCAATCATTTCCCTCTTGGTCATCCCCCTGGTGCCGAACAGTCCGCTCCGGCTCACGTCGATCAACAGGACGACCGTCATCTCCCTTTCTTCCTCGAACACCTTCACATAGGGCGAACGGAGACGGGCGGTCACATTCCAGTCCATGCTCCTCACGTCATCGCCGTACTGGTATTCGCGCACCTCGCTGAACGCCATTCCCCTTCCCTTGAAGGCGGAATGGTATTCCCCGGCGAATATCTGATGCGACAACGCCTTCGTCCTTATCTCTATTTTCCGGACCTTCTTCAGGAGGTCCGACGGAGTCCTCGATTCTCCCATCTATCGTTTTATTTTTCCTGGGATAACCTGCTAAGGAACGGCCACCGCATTGATTACGTCGGCGATGATGGCCTCGGAGGTGACGTTCTCGGCTTCCGCCTCATAGGTGAGGCCGATACGGTGCCTTAGGACTTCGTTGCACACGGCCCTCACGTCCTCAGGAATCACATAGCCCCTCCTCTTGATGAATGCATATGCCTTGGACGCCATCGACAGGGAAATGCTGGCGCGCGGGGATGCGCCGAAGGAAATGAGGTCCTTCAGTGAAGCCAGGCCATAGTCCCCCGGTGTCCTGGTGGCATAGACGATATCTACTATGTACCTTTCTATCTTCTCGTCCATGTAGACATCCCTAACTACTTCCCTGGCCCTGACGATATCCTCTGGCCTGACCACCGGACTGGCCTTCGGGAACACCCCCGAATTGTTCATCCGGATGATCAGCTTTTCTTCTTCCTTCTTGGGGTAATCCACCACCACCTTCAGCATGAAACGGTCCACCTGGGCTTCAGGAAGGGGGTAAGTTCCCTCCTGCTCGATGGGATTCTGGGTGGCCATGACAAGGAAAGGCTCGGGAAGACGGTAGGTCTCGTCGCCGATGGTAACCTGCCTCTCCTGCATTGCCTCGAGCAGGGCGCTCTGGACCTTTGCGGGAGAACGGTTGATTTCATCCGCGAGGACGAAGTTGGCGAAAACAGGCCCCTTGTGGACCACGAAACTGCCGTCTTTCTGGGAATAGATGAGGGTGCCGGTGAGGTCGGCGGGAAGGAGGTCCGGAGTGAACTGGATCCTGCTGAACCTGGCGTCCACAGCCTGGGCGAGTGTATTGATGGCCAAGGTCTTGGCAAGGCCCGGCACTCCTTCAAGCAGGATGTGTCCGTTGGCCAGAAGACCTATGAGTAGATTGTCGACCAAATGTTTCTGCCCCACGATCACCTTTCCCATCTCCATCGTAAGCAAATCAACGAACGCGCTTTCCCTCTGGATGCGGTCGTTAAGTTCCTTGATGCTTGTGCTCTCCATAAAAACGAATTATTTTAATATTTTTGCATTCAAAACAACCTCCATGCGATACAAGGTCATCCTTTCATACGACGGATCCCCGTTCTGCGGCTGGCAGCTGCAGCCGGATGCCGACACCGTGCAGGAACGTCTCGAGAAGGCTCTTTCAACTCTCCTGAGGACCGACATACAGGTCACGGGGGCCGGAAGGACCGATTCGGGAGTGAATGCCATAGGCTACACGGCCCACTTCGACTGCCCTTCGGGCACGGACCTCGACGCAGGGGTTTTAGGCTACAAATTAAATGCCATCCTGCCTTCATCCATAAGAGTACATGAGGTGCTCCCCGCCGGGGAAGATTTCCACGCCAGATTCGACGCAAGACTGCGGGAATATACATATTTCATCCATCGTACGAAGGACCCTTTCATGGACAGATACTCCTGTTTCTGTCCATATCCGCTGGACCTTGACGCTATGAACAAAGCGGCTGCCGCATTGGTCGGCACCCACGACTTTTCCTGCTTCCAGAAGACCGGAAGCGACGTCAGGACACCTGTATGCACGGTGTATTCCGCCGGATGGTCCACATACGTTCCGGACCACGTGAAACTGATGGGATATCCTGCAGAAGAAGGCGGCTACCTGTACTTCAAGATTTCCGCCAACCGGTTCCTCCGGAACATGGTCCGGGCCATAGTCGGCACCCTGATTGAAGTCGGGAGAGGGAAAAGGACTGCGGAATCGGTCGTGGGCCTGCTCCAGGGAGGCGCTCGCGGTGATGCCGGGGAATCGGTTCCGGGGAAAGCGCTGTTCCTCAGCAAGGTGGAATATTGACCTTTTTAAGCCGACAGACATAGATATATACGAAAAAAATGATTATCTTTGCGTGATTGTGTCCCATCAGGTGCGACACGAATCCGGACAGATAATTAAATAATCGTATAATACTATGTTGTTCAATCTCTTACAGACAACTATCGACACAACCTTCTCCCCTGAGCTCGCACAGGCTGCCCAGAGCGCGGCAGCCGCTCAGCCCGAGACAGTCGTCCAGTCCTATTCCCTGATCGAAATGGCTTCCAAGGGAGGCTGGCTCATGCTCGTGCTTCTCCTTCTCTCGATCCTGGCCATCTACATTTTCGGCAAGAAGTGGTACATGATCCACAAGGCCCAGAAGATCGATCCAAATTTCATGAAAGACATCAGGGATTACATCCTCGAGGGGAAGACCAAGAGCGCCCTCACGCTCTGCAGCAAGTACGACTCCCCTTCCGCCAGGCTTGTAGAGAAAGGCATCGAGCGCATTGGAAGGCCCCTGTCCGACATCCAGACGGCAGTGGAGAACACCGGCAACGTCGAGGTGGCAAGGCTTGAAAAAGGCCTCGCGACCCTCGCCACCATAGCCGGAGGCGCCCCCATGATCGGATTCCTCGGAACCGTCATCGGAATGGTCCAGGCATTCTTCAACATGGCAAACGCCGGCACGAACATCGACATCGCCCTCCTTTCCGGCGGTATATACACTGCCATGATCACGACCGTAGGCGGTCTCATCGTTGGTATCCTCGCCTACTTCGGATACAACTACCTCGCCGCCCAGATCTCGAACATCGTCTTCAAGATGGAGAGCACCACCATCGATTTCATGGATCTGCTCCACGAACCCGCTTCCGAAGAAAACGAACAGTAAGCCATGGCATTCAAGAGATCGACAAAGGTCATTTCCGAAATCGGCAGCACGTCGATGACCGACCTCGTGTTCCTGCTGCTGATCTTCTTCCTCATCACCTCCACGCTTGTGAACCCCAACGCCCTCAAGCTCCTGCTGCCCAAGAGCACCGGGCAGGTAAGCGCCAAGCCTACGGTGAGCGTCTCCATCAAGGACTGGGGAGAAGAACGATACACCTACCATATCAACGGCGAGGAGACTCCCGTTCCCTTCGAGCAGGTCGAGGACAACCTCATCAGCATACTCCAGAGCGAAGAAGACCCCACCTTCTCAATCTACTCGGACGAAAGCGTTCCCATCAAGGAAATCGTCGGAGTGATGAACATCGCCAAACGGAACCACTATAAAGTGATACTGGCCACACAGCCGGAATAGCAGGAAGCCATGAAACAGTACCTGAGGGAAAGACAGAAAAACGAACGGACATCCAGGATAGTCGGCCTCGTGGCGACGGCTGTCGTATGGGGTGTGGCTTCGTCCTGCCTTGCCTTTACAGGTTTGAAATACATTTATCCACCTCCCGCCGAGCAGACCTTTGTCATCGACTTCACGCAGGAGGAAGATCCGGTGCAGGTCCAGCGCCACGGGAGGCAGCCTATGGCTGACGATCCCGACAGGACGAAACCGATCGAACTGGTGCAGAAATCGGAATCTGCCATCGCTGCAAACACGAAGAGGAATTCCACTCCCGCCACCAAACCTGACGATTTCGGAGACGTGGATGTCCCTACGCCGAAGCAGGAACCGGAACTCGACCCTCGGGCCTCATTCCCCGGGATGAGCAGGAAGGACAGTTCATACACTGCCCCCCACTCAGCGGAGGAAGCCTCCGGCAATTTCAAGGAAGGCCAGCCTGACGGGAATGCCAAGGTCGCGAGGACGGACGGTACGCCCAACGCCCATGTCAAGGGGAGGAATACCCTGGGAGCCCTCCCGAGGCCATCCTATCCCGTCCAGAAGTCCGGTATCGTGGTCGTCAAGGTTTGGGTGGACAATTACGGCAACGTCAAGAAGGCGGTGCCCGGAGCCGACGGGACCACCGTTACCGACGACAAACTTTGGGCTGCAGCGCGCAGCGCCGCCATGAAGACACATTTCAACGAATCCATAGATGCCCCTGCAATGCAGGAGGGTACGATAACCTACATCTTCAAGCTGAAATAAGAACTATTCGGAAAAACTTTTATTA
>CACXFP010000015.1 GCA_902766985.1 uncultured Bacteroidia bacterium
CGGATGTCTTCAGCGGAAGTCACCTCGACTGCGGCGCTGCCCTTCACGAGGTCGAAATATGCAAAGGCCGCCACCTCGAAATAGTTCCCGGAGTTGACCTTGTCATCCATCGCCAGACGGCGGCTCTCCTTGTCGCCGGACGCGACCTTGCAGTCAAAGACGGGGACATCCCGTCCGGCCGCCTTAACCTTCCAGGATGCGCTGAGCGGCTCCCCTTCAGGGGCCGGGGCTATGGAAACGCGTCCCGAACAGGAGGCGAAAAAGGCTGTAAGAAGGATAAGGAATAAGGGCTTTTTCATCTCTGTATCTTTTAATTAAACAAAAGGAACCATCGTCATCCGGTCTTCCCTGTCAGGGGAGAAGATAATCCTTTTCCCGGAACCCATCACATTGCCGCGGGTCATCCTCACGCCATAGCGGAATCCGTCCTGTTCTCCGTAAACGGTGAACTTGCCGTCCACCTTGAGAGGCATCTCCTTGTCTTCAGCGACATCAAGCACGAGGCACCAGTCGGACGTCATGCCGGAAGCGGTGATATAGATCCTGTTCTCCTGCAGCAGGAAGGTGATGCTCCTGCCGTCGGCGGTCTCCAAGAGGACACTCACAGCCTTGTCCCCGACATTTTCAGGAGTGATCCTCGAAAACTCTATCTCCGAGGGAGCCAGGTTCTTGCCGTTGTCCTGCCAGATCCTGATGCCAGCGAAATCACCAGGTGAACTCCACAGGAATCCGTCCACTATCGGGAGCGTCAAGAATTCGCACTTCGTGCTCGTGCCCGGCTTGTCCACATAATCAGAAGGTATCTTCTCATTGAAAAGATGAATGTCCCTCACCCGGACTATCCCCTTGTCCCAAAGAAGGTTGATACGATAGAAGCGGCTGTCGAACCACACGGTTTTCCTGAAACCTGAGTAGGTATCCTCCAGACAGGACACAGAGGTCGGCGGAGTCACTTTGTATTTGGAAGCGAACCATTTGCCCGCATCGGCGAGGGTCATCACGTTCACCTTGCCGCTCTTGCTGAAGGCGGCTATCTTGGGAATCTGCATCTCAAGCCCTTTCTGCATATTGGCCCAGGTGAAGGAGTTCTCCTGGCCGGCCTGGGTGTAGTTGAAGCCGAGGGCCGGAGCTTCGAATATGGAGTCGAAGAAAATATCCACCCACCTCTCGTCCGCACCGGCGCTGCCATAGACGGGCTCCAGGGTCACTACGCCCTGGCCGTTACCGGTAAGGCCCATGTCATACTGGTAGATGGGATCGCTTCCGAGCATCCTGAAGATGGGAACCGGTATCTGTCCCTTGACCGACTGGGCCGGCATGTAGGCGTTCAGGCGGCTGGGATAATAAGCCTGGTTCCAGTACCCTCCCCAGAGGGTGTAACCGTCAGTGCCATACTGGTCCTTGCAGTTGCAGGAGGCCTTGATGCCGTATTTGTCATACATGTAGCCAAGGGTATGGGCATCGATGAACCATGATCCGACGGACTCCGGGTAATGTCCGAAAACGGATTTGAATTTTTCCATATAGACATCCACCAGCCTTTCCCTCTCCTGGGGAGTGTATCCGGTGGCAAAACCCACGTTGGCGTGCCAGTCCCAGGGGAAACGGCCCCTCCATTTCATTCCCGCGGCTTCGATATGGGGCTGGGTGATCTCCCACCAGGCCCCGACTTCCCTGCCCTTGGCCTCCTCTCCCTTCATGAGGGCCTGGTACTCGGGATCGATCAGGGCATCGTACTGGAGGAGGAAGGTCCCGGGAAGGCTGTATCTGTCCAGAAGCTTCGTCTGTTCCAGCGTGGTCTCATACAAGACTTTGCGGGTATCGCCGGTGTCCCTTGGCTCCACCAGGCGGACGAAATTGATGATATTGACTATCCTTGGGGAATCTTCAGTTACCAAGTTTTTTTTTTGCTTTTCAAGTATTCTCCCGAAGGCGTCGCGGACCGCATGGTAGGATTCCTTTACCCGGACGGTGCTGTCATTCATCTCCTCAGGAGGAGTTCCCCTCTTGATGGACACGAGTCCCCATCCCGTCTCAACCGGACAGCCTTTCTGGCCGCACTGGTAGCAGGAATCCGAGTCGCTGTAGCAATAGCAGAAGATACCGCATAGGAAGTCAAGTTTCGATATCCGGTCTATCACTTCGGTGTACATTCCGGCCTGGCCTTCTTCGGTATGGTCGTACTTGCGGAGCCTGTAGCCGTCAGGAAGGGCCTTGTACAGATGGGAAATCTCCGAAGGCTGGAAGACATAGGCCACGGC
>CACXFP010000016.1 GCA_902766985.1 uncultured Bacteroidia bacterium
TCCGATGCCATGTACGCAGGAGCGGCCAGTCGCTACCGGGAGTCTTTCCAGCCCCGGATATTATCTGCAATCATCCCGACAAGGCGGTTGCGGGCCTCGACGCTGGCCCAGGCCGTATGGGGAGAGAAACGAAGGCGTTCGGGATGCCCCGTGTGAAGGAGCGGACTATCCGCCGGCAGGGGTTCCTTTTCGAAGACGTCAAGGGCCGCCCCGCCAATGGCGCCTTCACTGATTACCTTCGCCAGTGCTGCCTCCTCCACGATTCCTCCCCGTCCCATATTCACTATGAAGGCCGAGGGCTTCATGAGCCTGAGTTCCCTTTCGCCGATAAGGCCGGCGGTCCTTTCATTATACGGGGCATGGATGGATATGACGTCCGAGGAGGACATCAGTTCGTCGAGGCTGACGCAGGGATATTCCTTGCAATGGCCCGTGCCTGAGGTGGAATAATAGATGACCCTCATGCCGAAGGCTGTCGCGATCCGGGCCACCTTCGACCCAATCGTCCCCATTCCCACGACACCGTAAGTCTTTCCCTCCATCTCAAGGAAAGGCTTGGAAAGGTCGGTGAAGATGGGACTCGCGCTGTAAGCTCCGCTTTTTACGAAGCCGTCGAAATAGGGGGCGTTCCCCATCAACGAGAGGACATGCATGAATGTCGCCTGCACTACCGAATCGGTAGAGTACCCGGCTACGTTCTTCACGGGAATCCCTCTGGCCTCGCATTCATGGACATTGATGTTGTTCACCCCGGTAGCGGACTCGCAGACCAGTTTCAATGCGGGTGCTGCGTCGAGGAGGGCCTTGTCCACGATAATCTTGTTGATGATGAGGACGTCGCAATCCCGGACCCGGGAACGGGCCTCTTCAGGGGTGGATGTAGGGAAACAGGCCAGCTCGCCAAGGGCGGCGATGGGGCGCAGCGAGGTGTCCCCCATCGTCGATGCATCGAGAAAAACGATTTTCATATCCGTGCGGTATTTTGGAATTCAAGCGGATGTAAAAATAATATTTTCTGTTTTTATATGGTCCATACTTTAGGTGAAAACCCTTATCAGGTGTATAACAAAATGTCTGACGGTGTGCCCGGATATGACGGTCTCGGGATGATGGGGTCCTATTATGTGTGGTGCTCATTTGCCCCTGTCCCGAGATCCCGGGTGCCTCCGGCTTTTCGTTTTCCCTTCCACTGACACAAAGAAAAGAGGGAGACCAAATAGTCAAGATGACTTAAGGTCTCCCTCTTTTCTTCTTTATTGCCCTGCGCTACCTCGCGGATGAAATCATATCGTATTCAAGGGTGCCACCGGCCATGATGTCGTCATACCTGATGGTGGTGTAATCCACCTTCTTGCCGTTCAGGCGGATTTCCCCCACGAACTTGTTCTCCTCCGAGAGACCGTTTGCCTTGATGCTGAACGTCTTGCCGTTGGGAAGATGGAGAGTGGCCTCATGGAGCTGGGGAGCGCCGAAGACATATTCCCCGGAGATGGGGTTCACGGGATAGAAACCGAAGGCGGAGAACATGTACCAGCAGGACATCTGGCCGCAGTCATCGTTGCCGCAGAGACCGTCGGGAGCAGGCATATAGAGTTTGTCGAACACTTCGCGGACAACCTCGGCCGTCTTTTCGGGATGACCTGCCAGGGTGTAAAGGTAAGCGATGTGATGGCTGGGCTCGTTGCCGTGGGCATAGGTTCCGATCATGCCGCTGATATTATGGTCTGAAGACATGCCGAATGCCGAGGAATCGATAAAGTAGAGGGAGTCCAGTTTATTGACGAACTCTTCTTTGGAATCGAAGAGGCCGATCAGGCCCATGGGGTCGTTCTGGACATGCCAGGTATATTGCCAGGCGTTTCCCTCAGTGTAGTCGCGCTGCCTGTATCCGCGCGGCTCGAACGGGGTCCTCCACTGTCCTTTGTCGTTCCTGCCCCTGGCGAGTTTGTATTCTTTGTCAAAGAGGTTCCTGTAATTCTGGGAGCGGTCAAGGAAGAACCTGTAGTCATCCTCCTTGCCCAGAGCCTTCGCAAATACTGCGGCGCAGTAGTCGTTGTAGCAGGCCTCCATCGTCCTGGAAACGGATTCATCGTAATACTTGTCGTCATTCGGGAAATAACCCAGTTTATCGTAATTGCTCCAGTCAGACTTGTTGTGGTCGGTCGTCATGGCATGCTTCACGGCGTCCCAGGCGTCATCGGCATTGAAGCTCCTGTCACCTTTGATGTAAGCGTCGGCGATGACGGGAACTGCGTGGTTGCCTATCATGCACCAGGTCTCGCAAAGGCCGTATTCGTTGGTTACCAGCAGGCCGGTCTGGCGGTGGCGTTCGATGAGGGACTCCACGAAGCCGCTGTTGTCATCTGGATAAAGGATCTCAAGGAAAGGATGTTCAGCCCTGTAGGTATCCCAGAGGGAGAAATTGGTGTAGAGGTTGCGGGCGCTCTTGTGCTCCTTCCTGTCCCATCCGACATAGCTGCCGTCAACGTCAGTCACGAGGTTCGGCATAATCAGGGAATGGTAGAGTCCGGTGTAGAAAGTAGTCCTTTCCTCATCGTTCCTTGCCTTGATTTCCACCTTGCCAAGATATGTGTTCCAGATGTCGTCGGCATTCTTGCGGACAGCATCGAAGTCCCATCCGGGGATCTCCGCCTCAAGGTTCCTGGCGGCCCCTTCCTCATTGAATGTCGACAGCGCGACCTTTACAAGGACTTCCTGATTCTCCTTGGTGGCAAAGCGGACTCTCATCTTCGTCACCACGCCGGCAGCCTCCTTCGCATCGGAAACCTCTCCGTCCACATAGGTCTCGACGCTTTCGAAGGGAACGGAGAACTTGGCCGTGAAGTAGTAGTGATGGTCGTCCACGAAGCCATGGGAGCGGCGGAAACCGGTAACCGTCTGGTTGTCAACAGTCTTTATATGACTGGCTATATTTCCGTCATCCTCGCCGAAGCCAAGGTCGATGATGAAGCCGGCATCGGCGCTCTGGGGGAAGGTATATCTGTGGAAACCGACGCGGGGTGATGCCGTCATCTCCGCAACCACATTGTAATCATCCAGTTTCACCTTGTAATATCCGGGATGCGCCTCTTCGGAATCATGGGAGAAACAGGAACGGTATCCGGTGGAGGTATCTTCTTTCTTTCCCTGCACGAAACCGGGTTCTCCGGTGACGGGCATGATCAGGATATCGCCCATGTCCTCGCATCCGGTGCCGCTGAGGTGGGTATGCGAGAAGCCTATAATCGTCTTCTCATCATAATGGTAGCCGGAGCAGTGCTCCCACTGCTTCCCGCTCTTGGAATCGTCGGTGTTGGGGCCCACCTGCACCATGCTGAAGGGAAGCTGGGCGGAAGGATGGGTGTGGCCGAAGCCTCCGGTGCCGATGAAAGGGTCGACATATGATGTCAAAGATGCTTCGCCGCCGGGTTTGCAGCCAGCCGCCAGCACGGCCAGGCCGATAAGGAAAAAGGTTGCTTTTTTCATTGGTAATTAGTTGGTATCATACAAAGATAA
>CACXFP010000017.1 GCA_902766985.1 uncultured Bacteroidia bacterium
GACCAGATACCGCGGTATTAAATAGGACCTGTATATTAGACAGGTTGCATTTGCATTTCATTAGGTGATTTCAATGAAGATGCCGAGAACTATCAAAACATACTGCCCCTTCTGCGGCACTCACACCGAGCATGCGGTTGAGAGGGTCAAGAAGAAGAAGGCAAGCGAACTGAAATGGGGTCAGAGGAGATTCAGGGAAGTTACTTCCGGTTACGGAGGTTTCCCCAGGCCTAAGCCCGAAGGAAGAGAGAAGCCCACCAAGAGGGTCAACATCAGGTTCAGGTGCGAGACCTGCAAGAAGGCACACCTCACCAGCTGTATCAGGGCTAAGAAATTCGAGCTCACGGAGTGAATCTCATGACCGACAACTTTGTTAAAGTCAAGTGCCCCGACTGCGGAAACGAGCAGATCGTCTTCAAGAGGGCTGCTACCAAGGTACTTTGCCACGTTTGCGGATCCGTCCTCGTTACTCCCAAGGGAGGAAACGGAGAGATCAGCGGTGAAGTACTTGAGGTGGTTGGCTGATGTCGAGAGCCAGGGGCTTCCCCGAGAATGGAGAGCTCGTCGTCTGCACCGTTACTTCCGTAAAGAACTTCGGTGCCTTCGTCACCCTTGACGAATACGACGAGAAGGAAGGATTCATTCACGTCAGGGACGTTGCCACTGGCTGGGTAAAGTACATCAGAGACTACATCAGAGAAGGACAGAAAACTGTCTGCAAGGTTCTCGGCGTCGACTCCCAGAAAGGTCACATCGACCTTTCTCTGAAGTCCGTCAACGATCACCAGAAAAGGGAAAGAATCCAGCAGTGGAAGAACGAGAAGAAGGCAGAAAAGCTTCTCGAGATCGTTGCCCAGAGGATCGACGTGAGCGTCGACGACGCTTACGACCTCTTCGGCAACACCATGCTGGAGGACTACGGCACCCTCTACGACGCGTTCGAGAGTGTCGTGGCCGATCCCGAATCCTTCCTCGAAGATTACGAAGGCGACTGGCTTAACACTTTTATCGAAGTCGCAAAAGAGAACATCGCACCTCCCGCGGTACAGATCGAGGCCAACCTCGAGATGACCTCCTCCGCCCCCAACGGCGTGGAGCTCATCAGGACCGCACTCATGGCTGGACTCGACGCAGCTGACGGTGCCGATGCCAAGATTACCAGTGTCGGATCCCCCAGGTACAGGATCGTCGTCTGTGCCGCGGATTACAAAGAAGCCGAGGATATCCTCAAGAGGGTGTCCAACGCTGCCATCAACAGCCTGACCGCGAACGGCGGAGTCGCCGTCCTCAAGCGCGAGAGCAAGTGAGATGAAATCCCAGATCCGTAAATGTCCCAGATGCGGACGTTACACCATCTACGACGAGTGCCCCCTGTGTTCTTCCAAGACCGTATCCACCGTCCCGGCGAGATTCTCGCCCGAGGACCCCTACGGCAAATACAGGCGCGCCGCCATCAAACAGGAGTACGGAGAGAATGGAAAGTATCGTAAAGTATGACTGTAAACCCGTGCTCAAGGACCCCGTGTTCATCGAGTGCCTACCCGGAATCGGTAACGTCGGCAAGATCGCCGGCGACCATTTCGCCGAACTCCTGAAGGCTGAGAGGTTCGCATCCGTCTACTCCATGAACTTCCCTTCCCAGGTCATCCCCGACCAGGACTGCGTCATCAAGATGGCGGACAACGAACTCTGGTTCGCCAAGGCCCCCAACGGCCAGGATATCATATTCCTCAGAGGGGACTACCAGGGCAGCACCCCCGAAGGCCAGTTCATCCTCGCACAGGACATGATGGAGATACTGCTTTCCTACGGGGTCAGCCGCATCATCACCCTCGGCGGTTACGGGACCGGCAAGATCGACAGGGAACTGCACGTCTTCGGTGCGGTCACCCGTCCCGGGCTCAAGGAGGAACTCACCGGATACGGAGTCACCTTCAATCCCGGCGAGCCCCAGGCGGGCATCATCGGTGCCGCCGGTCTCTTCCTGGGATTCGCACAGATGAACAACATCGACGGATTCTGCCTCATGGGCGAGACCTCCGGGTTCTTCGTCGACCACGGGAGCTCCATCAAGATCCTCGAAGTCCTCGGCAGGATGTTCTCCGTCGAGGACCTTTCGCTGGGCGAACTAGAGGAGAAATCGCAGCAGCTCGACGTGCTCACCGAGAAGGTAAACGCACAAGAGCCAGAGGACGGAAACGACCTCAGCTACATCGGCTGAAATCGTTTCCAATAGCTATTTATATCGTCGACTTATCCTCCAAATATCCCCACTTAGCTC
>CACXFP010000018.1 GCA_902766985.1 uncultured Bacteroidia bacterium
AGCGGAGTGGGAGGAAGATCATACTCCTACTGCCCTGAAAGCATGAAATATACGGCAGATGTGGCCCTTTCCTCCGGCCTCAACCGCTTCGTCATCCACGAATCCTCGCACCAGCCGGACGACATCCACCGCCCAGGCCTGGACCTTGTCGGATATGGGCAGTGGTTCAACCGGCACGAGACCTGGGCTGAAGAAGCTAAAGTATGGACCGACTACCTTGCCAGAAGTTCATTCATGCTACGTCAGGGCCGGTTCATGGCGGACATACTCTACTTCTACGGTGAAGACAACTGCATCACCGGACTTTTCGGCCACAACCTCCCTGAAATCCCGTCAGGTTACTCATTTGATTTCATCAATCCATACGGCCTCATCAACGCCGTCTCTCCCTCTGCCGGTCACCTCACCACCCGGTCCGGAATGGATTACAGGATACTGGTACTCGACCCCCAGTGCCGGACCGTATCAGTCCCTGTACTCCGCAGGATTGTAGAAATCGCCGAGGCAGGAGTCCCCGTCTGCGGAGTCCTTCCCGAAAAGGCAGCATCCCTGACAGACAACCCGGAAGAATTCCGTGTCCTGATTCAACGCCTGAAGGCCCTGATGATGGAGACACCTGTCGCCGAAGCTCTTGAGTCAACAGGCATAAAACCGGATTTCATCGCTCCCAAGGATTGGGCATATGTCCACAGGCAGACTCCGGATGACGACATTTACTGGATAAGGAATTTCTCCGGTGCCCGAGCATGCGCCACCGTCAGGGTAAAGGCCGGAGCCGGACAGCCGAGAGTCATGGACCCCGCAACGGGAAAGACGCGCAGGATACATTCTTCCACCGATGATGAAGGGTACAGGAGTTTCACCCTGGATATGGAGGAGAATGACGCTCTGTTCGTCGTCATCGGCAAGGCCTTGGAGGAAGAAAAGCCTGTGGCCAGAAGGGAGGAAGTTTCCCTCGTCACGCTTTCAGGCCCTTGGACACTCTCGTTCGAGTCCGGCCTCGGAGCCCCGGAAAAAACTGTGTTCGATCACCTTATGTCGTACACAGAATCTTCCGACAAGGACATCCGCCATTACTCCGGCACGGTCTCCTACAGGAAATCGTTCAAGCTGGGCAAGGGAGGGATAAGGTCTTTCCAATCCTTCGCGATAGACCTGGGTTCGGTAAAGAACCTGGCCAGGGTGTATGTCAACGGTCATGACATCGGCACGGCATGGAAGACACCGTTCAAGCTGGACATACCCCAAGCCTACCTTCACCCGGGAAAGAACGAACTGGAAATCAAGGTTTACAACCTCTGGGTAAACAGGATTATCGGGGACCTGCAACCAGACTGCGACAAGAAGTGGACCTATATCTCTTCCCTCTTCTTTACCGCTGACTCTCCCCTGCTTCCTTCAGGACTCCTGGGCCCCGTGAGGATCATCGGCATAAACGAAACAAACGAATAAGTATCTGTCAATCATGGAATTGTTCTGGGGTCTTTTCATTCCGTTCATCGGCACTACCCTCGGTGCCGCAATGGTATTCCTGATGCACAAAGACATGTCTCCGTGGGTGGAGAAACTCCTTGCCGGTTTCGCAGCCGGGGTCATGCTTGCCGCCTCGGTGTGGTCCCTCCTCATTCCCTCCCTGGAGATGGGAGCGTCCTCAGGCCATGCCGGCTGGATTCCGGCATGCACCGGTTTCCTGGCCGGAATGGGTTTCCTTCTGGTGCTTGACTCAATCATCCCCCACCTGCACGTGGAATCCTCCGAACCTGAAGGACTCAAGTCCAACTGGAAGAAGACCACCATGCTCGTGCTTGCCGTAACCCTCCACAACATCCCGGAAGGGATGGCGGTCGGAATAACCCTCGCCGGAGCGATCAACGGAGCCGAAGGACTGACGATGGCAGGCGCCCTCGCGCTGTCCATAGGAATAGCCATACAGAATTTCCCGGAAGGGGCGATCGTGGCCATGCCGCTTGAATCGGCAGGCCATTCGAAGCCGAAGTCCTTCCTGCTCGGCACCCTCTCAGGTGCCGTCGAGCCGGTGGCTGGGCTGCTTACAGTGGCGCTCACTTCCCTGGTCATAAGCATCATGCCTCACCTGCTTGCATTTGCAGCCGGAGCAATGATATATGTAGTTGTGGAAGAGCTGATTCCCGAATCCCAGTCAGGAACGCACAGCAACATTGCAACGATAGGTGTCGCCGCAGGTTTCGCCCTTATGATGGTACTCGACGTCGCCCTCGGCTAGTCCTCCATCAACTTGCGGTACTTCACCCTCTTGGGCTCGACCTGTCCGAGACGGGCCAGCTTGTTTTGCTCATATTCCGAATACGAGCCCTCGAAATAGTAAACCTTCGAATCGCCTTCGAAGGCAAGGATATGCGTGCAGATACGGTCAAGGAACCAGCGGTCGTGGCTGATGATTACGGCACAGCCGGCGAAATCGTCCAAAGCCTCCTCGAGCGCCCGCAAAGTATTGACGTCGATGTCGTTGGTGGGCTCGTCCAGGAGCAGGACATTCCCCTCTTCCTTCAGGGCGAGGGCCAGCTGGAGCCTGTTTCTCTCTCCTCCGGACAAGGCTGAGCAGAGCTTCTGCTGATCCCCTCCGGAGAAATTGAACCTTGCAAGATAGGCCCTGGCATTGATGTCCCTGCCTCCCATCCTGATGAATTCATTCCCGCCGGAAATCACCTCATAGATGGTCTTTTCCGGATCGATGCTGGTGTGCTGCTGATCGACATAGGCAAGCTTGACGGTATCCCCTACCTCAAAGGTCCCAGCGTCCGGGGTGTCGAGACCCATGATAAGGCGGAAAAGGGTGGTCTTGCCGGCTCCGTTGGGTCCGATGACTCCCACGATGCCGTTCGGCGGAAGGACGAAGTTGAGGTCGTCATAGAGCAACTTATCCCCATAGGCCTTGCGTACATGGCTGGCCTCGATGACCTTGCTTCCGAGACGCGGACCGTTGGGAATGAAGATCTCAAGCCTTTCCTCCTTCTCCTTCACTCCCTCCTCGAGGAGTTTGTTGTAACTGTTGAGACGGGCCTTGCCCTTGGCCTGGCGGGCCTTGGGAGCCATATGGATCCATTCGAGCTCCCTCTGGAGAGTCTTGCGACGCTTGCTCTCGGTCTTCTCCTCCATGGCCAGTCTCTTTGTCTTCTGGTCCAGCCAGCTGGAATAGTTCCCCTGCCACGGGATACCCTCCCCACGATCCAGTTCAAGGATCCAGCCGGCTACATGGTCGAGGAAATAGCGATCGTGGGTGACTGCTATGACGGTGCCTTCGTACTGCTGCAGGTGCTGCTCCAGCCAGTCAATGGATTCCGCGTCGAGGTGGTTGGTCGGCTCGTCCAGCAGGAGCACGTCCGGCTTCTGGAGAAGAAGCCGGCACAAGGCCACCCTCCTCCTTTCCCCTCCGCTCAGGTTCGCTGCGAGCTGGTCGTCCGGAGGACAGCGCAGGGCATCCATCGCCCTCTCCAGTTTGGAGTCCAGGCTCCACGCATCACAGGCATCTATCTTCGACTGAACCTCGGCCTGGCGGTCCATGAGTTTCTGCATCTTGTCCGGATCCTCATAATATTCCGGAAGAGCGAAACTGTTGTTGATTTCCTCATACTCTGCAAGAAGGTCCACGGCTTCCTGGACTCCTTCCTGGACAATTTCCTTCACCGTCTTTTCAGGATCAAGATAAGGGTCCTGCTCCAGATAACCAACTGAATAGCCAGGAGCGAAAACGACCTCTCCCCTAGTGGGCCTGTCAATTCCCGCGATAATCTTCATCAAGGTGGACTTTCCGGCCCCGTTCAAGCCTATGATGCCGATCTTGGCCCCGTAGAAGAATGAGAGGTAAATGTCTTTCAGGAGGGTTTTGTTGCTCGAAGGGATGATCTTGCTCACCCCGACCATCGAGAATATTATCTTCTTGTCATCTTTTTCCATATCGCTAATATAAGAAATAATCGCTACATTTGGAAAAACCAATCATCATGAACAGATTCTTCGCCCTCGCAGTCACCCTGCTCGCGCTGGCCTCATGCGGCAGCCGGGACATCATCGACCTCCCCCGCAGGAAGGCATCCGAAAAACTCGACAAGGCTTTCTCAGAGTATCTGAGGGCCGTCGAAACCGACTCCGTGAACATGCACAGCGTCATGATTGTCCAGCACGGGAAGGTCCTGGAAGAGAAATGGTTCGGAGACGAGACCCCGGGAAAGCCGCACATCCTTCACTCCGTGAGCAAGACATTCACGGCCACCGCGGTCGGCCTTGCCGCCAATGAAGGTCTGCTGAAGCTGTCCGACCGCCTCGTGGATTTCTTCCCGGACAAGCTTCCGGACATGGATGCGCTTCCCCCGGAGCAGAGGAAGAATCTTGAAGCAGTCACGGTCAGGGACCTGCTCACGATGAACTGCGGACATGATACGGACCCTTCAGGGGTTATCCGCAGAAGTACCGGAGACTGGGTTGAAGCCTTCCTTGCCGTCCCCGTCGTCCACACCCCGGGAACGTTCTACTGCTACAGCAGCATCGGCACATACATGCTTTCAGCGATAGTCCAGAAGCTTACCGGGGAAAAAGTCGTGGATTACCTCACACCGCGCCTGTTCGGACCCCTCCATATCGAAAAGCCCCATTGGGATGAGAGTCCGCAAGGGATCAACACCGGCGGCTGGGGCCTCTACCTCAAGACAGAGGATCTGGCCAAGATGGGTCAGCTGTTCCTCCAGAAAGGGAAATGGAACGGGAAACAGGTCCTTCCGGAGGAATGGGTAGCAGAGGCGTCATCCTTCCAGGTCCCTTCCGTTCCTTCGGGCGTCCGCCCTGAAGATGCCGCAAAACTGGGAGAGACAAGCGACTGGGTGCAGGGATACGGATACCAGATGTGGCGGTGCCGCCACAATGCATACCGCGCCGACGGGGCCTACGGGCAGTATATAATCGTCATACCTGAAAAAGATGCCGTGATAGCGGCAACCGCCCGCACCGGGGACATGCAGAAGGAGCTCAACCTCTTCTGGGACAATATCCTCCCCGCCCTTTAGAATGACTATCTGAACCGGCTCCTGTGGGCCCAGAGGCCGAGGGCCGGATTGGATATGTAGTAGATTTCTTCTCCTCCGACGGTATTCCACCCGTCATGGAGCTTCTCTGGTCTATACTCCGCCATAAGGGCGTCAAGGTCTCCCCAGTTGTAGCCGACTCCCTCTATCTCTTCCCTGCTTACCCCCGGACCCGGAGCGTAGGTGATGTTGAAACGGCCTTCCGACGAACCATGGATAAGATGGGCGGAGGCGCCCAGGTTCTCCCGGAGCTCCGCATTCTTTTCGGTACATTCAAGGGTATGGGGAGTGCCTTTGTATCCGTATTTACGGATAAGCCGGTCGATGACGGGATCTTCCCCGAATTCCCTCAAGGCAGGTGCCAGGATTATCAGGTCGGCTCCGTCGTCAAGCGCCATCCTGGTCCTGTAAACAGCCTTGTTCCCGAGCCAGGTGCTCTTGAATTCAGCAGGATCGAGCCATACCAGGCACTTGCGTACCGGCTTTTCGACCATGATGAAATTCGTCTCCAGGGACAGTTCCGCCGCCTTGCGGAAGCACTCGAAGTCGTCTCCGACGAAGAGCCCTTTCGTGACCATCCTTCCGTTTTCCTTCGCCCTCACGGTGAGGACATAGACGATGGGCAGCGAAGGGATAAACCTCTCGCGGGCATACTCAAACACGTCCCTCACGGGACTCTTTGCCCGTCCCATGATCCTTTCCATGCCGTAGCTGGCCCCGATGAAATGGCTCTTGTTGATGAAATCGGAACCTCCAACACCCACGAAGATGTTCTTGGTGTAATTGGCCATCCCTATCACCTCATGGGGAACAACCTGCCCGATGGAAAGGATAAGGTCGAACGAGGGGTCCAGGAGCATCCTGTTCACCTGGACCTTCATGCCATAGTGGAGTTTTCCTTCGGACACTTCTTCGATAAATGATGCCGGCACCTCGCCCACCGTCTCGACACCGTTCCTCCAGTCATGGACCCTGAACTTACTCTCAGGGACTCCGGGAAACATCCCGGCTATCTGCCCGGGCGTCATCGGGCTGTGGGTTCCAAGGGCAGGAAGAATATCCGTTAGGGCTTCCCCGTAATACTCTTCGGCAATCGAGGTTATCTCTCCGGCATAGGAGTTCAGCCTCGTATAGTCGGGTGGTATGGCCATGACTCTCCTGCGGGGGCCCAGGGAATCAAAAACTCCGCGGAGGGCCTCCCTCACCTCCTGGGGTGACAGGACGTCCTCCGCGGAACCTCTTTCATAATAAACCATGGATGCCTATTTCATGAGTTTCCCCAGGGTGGTGGAAACATAGAACGTGTCGTTGTCAGGCATGTACACAGCAGGATGGGGAGTCGATATCTCCCTCCCGTCAAGGGTATACTTGGAATGCCAGGCTGGAATGACCAGGGTATGGCCACCTCCCGAAACGGTCAGTACGGGATATGAGCCATCCTTGTTCACGGATAGGGTACAGCCGGGGAACACGTCTCCCGCCTTGGAGAAGTCCCTCTCGCTGAGGGCCCTGAGGCTGGTCTTGAGACCGAGGATCCTGCACATGTACTGGTTGAGCTGGGTGTTGGTGATGATACCGGAAGGCCTCTGCCCGTTGGGGTTGTAGACCGCGAGGAAAACATCCTCTCCGGTATGGTTGCCGCTGGTGAATCCGATATGGGTCCTGGACTGCATGATGGACGCGATCACGCTCTGGATGTTCCATGAACCGGAAATCTTCATGTAATCGCTTTCCGTCCTGTTGATTGCAGCGATGACACCCTCAAGTTCGTAAGGCTTGAGGTCTATGTTCATCCTTTCCTTGAACACGGCCTTGATCTCTTCGGGAGTCTTGCACTTTCCGACCATGCCGGCGAGGGTGGAAGACGTGTTCTTGTAGTCCTTCATGTACACGAACATGGAGTCGACACCCTTGCTGGAATAACTCCTGTAATGTGCGTCACCCAGGGTGATTCCCGAGTTGCCGTGGTCGGGAAGGACGACGATGGTCGTGTTGCCGTTCTTCTTGGCGAACTCGAGGACCTTGCCGAAGGTCTTGTCGAATTCGATGAATTCGGTCACCGCTGCGGCGACATCCTTCGAGTGGGCGCCATAGTCCACCTTGCTGCCTTCGATCATGAGGAAGAATCCGTCCTTGTCCTTGGAAAGGACCTCGAGCGCCTTCACGGCCATCTCGGAGAGAGACGGCTGTTCGTCGCGGTTCCTCTCGATCTCATACTGGGTGTCGGAGTCTCCGAAAAGGGCCCAGTTCTTTCCCGCCTTTATGGACTTGAAAGAGCCGTAGTCATCGCGGTGGAGCTTGATCCCGGCCTTCTCCAGTTCAGCTGCCATTTCCTCATTTACATATCTGTTTCCGCCTCCGAAAAGGATGTCCACGTCGTTGGAAACCATCTGCCATGCGATATCAAAGGCCCTTCCCCTCCCGGCTGTGTGCGATGCGCAGGCAGCGGGGGTGGCGTGGTCGAGATGGCAGGTCACGACGATGCCGGAAGACTTGCCGAGCTCCGTCTTGGAAGCCTCAAGGATGGTCTCGGCTGGATGGAATGCCATTTCAGGCTCGGTGGGAAGCACATCCTGTCCCGGATGGGGTTCAGGATAGATGGATAGGTTCCCCACGCGTGAAGGCACTCCGGTCACGTATCCCGACATTGCCGGGGCCGAATCGGGGATGATGGCATCCGAAAGACGGCTCTGCACGAGTCCGCAGATGTACGGATCAAGGTTGAGGGCCCAGTCAAGGGAGTCTGTCATATACCTGTGGTACCAGCGGGCGGTGGCCAGAAGACTGGTGGAGGTACCGTCTGTGATCATGAGGACCAGGTTCTTGGTGGGTTTCACCTTGGCCGGGACTCCGGCATTGACGTTGAGCGATCCCAAAACAAGGGCAATCGCGAGGATGAGTTTTCCTTTTCGCATGAGAATATTCATAATTTTACGGAATTATCCAATCGGGTATTTATGCAATAATAGCAAAAAAAAGACAACTCTCACCATTATTTTCTATTTTTGGATAATTAATCTACCAGGCAGGATGGAAAGGATACTGGAATGCGTGCCCAATTTCAGCGAAGGCAGGGACATGACGGCGGTGGAAGCCATTGCCGGGGCAATAGGAAGCGTTGAAGGCGTAAAAATCCTTGACAAGAGTTCCGGTGCGGCCGCCAACAGGACTGTCATCACCTTTGCAGGCGCTCCGGAGGCCGTATGCGAGGCCGCATTCAGAGGGGCGCAAAAAGCCTCGGAAGTCATTGACATGAGAAAGCAGAGCGGCACCCATCCCAGACTCGGAGCTACCGATGTACTTCCCCTTGTTCCCGTGTCCGGGATCACGATGGAGGAAAGTGCGGCCCTGGCGAGGGCCCTCGCCAGGAGGATGTGGGAGGAACTCGGCAATCCCTGCTACTGCTATGAGGCTGCGGCTTTCATCCCGGAACGCAAGAGACTGGAAGTCTGCCGTTCAGGAGAATACGAAGGGCTGCCGGGGAAACTCTCGGATCCGGCTCTAAAGCCCGACTTCGGCCCGGCCTCCTTTCACAAAGATCCATCCCTGAGGACACCTCGGGAAAGGAGGGAATGGGAAACGATTTCCCGCTGCGGAGCCAGCAATGTCGGTGCCCGCAAATTCCTCATCGCGGTCAATTTCAATCTCGATAGCAAGGACAGGTCCCTGGCCATGGAGATAGCTCGCGATGTCAGGGAATCGGGGAGGAGGCTCCCGGACGGGACACATGTGCCGGGCACGCTCAAGGGCTGC
Source organism: uncultured Bacteroidia bacterium (assembly GCA_902766985.1). Classification (GTDB taxonomy): domain Bacteria; phylum Bacteroidota; class Bacteroidia; order Bacteroidales; family UBA932; genus Cryptobacteroides. The sequence continues at coordinate 8,808 of CACXFP010000018.1, forward strand.
AAATCAATAGGTTGGTACATAGAAGAATACGGAATAGCCCAGGTCAGCATGAACATCACCGACATGGACCTCACACCCCTGCACCTCGCCTACACCGAAGTCTGCAAGGCCGCGGCGGAGAGGGGCCTGAAGGTCACGGGGACGGAAATAATCGGGCTTCTCCCCCTCCGCGCCCTGACCGAAGCCGGACAATACTTCATGAAGAAAAAGGGGCTTCCAGGAAATGCCGGCGAAGACGGACTCATCGAAGAAGCCGTCGAAGACATGAACCTTAACGACCTTTCCACCTTCGATCCTGACCTCCGCATCCTTGAACGCAGGATTTGATTCCAAGTTTTTTTTCTAAATTTGTCGACTGAAATATCAATTTAAGCGACAAAAAGCAGATTGAAAACAACGAACTAAACATGAAAAAAGTTGTCCTTGTCGCTGCAGTTCTCTTTGCAGCAGGCACTTCCGCAATTGCAGGAGGCTATTTCCAGAACACGAACCAAAGCATCGCCTTCATCAGGAAACCCGCACAGAACGCCGCCATCGGCGTCCAGGCCGCATACTTCAATCCCGCCGGAATAGCTTTCCTCTCCAACGGCTGGCATTTCGAAGCCGGCTGGCAGATGCCCACCCAGAGAAGATACATAACTTCCGACTACGCCCCGTTCGCCTACGGAGCCGCCCATGCCGGATCCTCAGAAGTAAAATATACCGGCAAGACTTTCGTCCCCTTCCTCCCCACCCTCAG
>CACXFP010000019.1 GCA_902766985.1 uncultured Bacteroidia bacterium
GGCCCCTATAGGCCCCATGGTAACCCATCCGAGAAAGCCGGCTATCCATCTTGCAGATCCCATTTTCCGTTTTTTCCCCTCACACATGCAAATTGCGGTCCTATACATCACCACTGACATTTTGACCGACAGTCCGTTTTGCTTAACTTTGCATATATGATCCAGAAAACGAACGCCGCAAGACTGCTGGATGCCGCGGGCATCCCCTATATCCTCGTCCCATATGAGGTGGATGAAGAACACCTTGAGGCGTCGCATGTGGCCCGGCAGCTCGGAGAGGACATTGACACTGTGTTCAAGACCCTGGTACTGAGAGGTGACCGCAACGGCCTGTTCGTATGTGTCATGCCGGGGTCACTGGAAGTGGACCTGAAGGTGGCGGCGAGGATCTCCGGCAACAAAAACTGCCAGATGATACACGTAAAAGAACTTCTGCCCCTCACGGGTTACATCCGCGGCGGATGCTCCCCCATCGGCATGAAAAAGCCGCTTCCGACATTCATCCACGAAAGCGCCCTCCTGTACGATTACATCTACGTGAGCGCGGGCGTCAGGGGCCTCCAGATCCGCATCAATCCGAACGACCTGATCGGCTTCACCGGCGCCGGACTGTACCCGATATAGACATATCCGTACTTTCTTATTACCTTCATATCATGAAACGAAGAGAATTCCTATATACCGCGGCGGTTGCAGCCACAGCTGCCGCCCTCCCGTCCTGCGGAGACAGGCGCCCTGAAGGAAAGTTGTATACCAGCCGTTCCGGCAACGCCCGGATGAAACTCACATGGTTCCCCTACGAGCTTCAGCTGCGGCACACCTTCACCGTGGCAACGTATTCCAGAACCACCACGCCAGGCGTACAGGTAAGGCTGGAATATGACGGCCTCACCGGCTATGGAGAAGCCTCCATGCCCCCCTATCTCGGCCAGAGCGTCGAAAGCGTGACCGCTTTCCTCGGGAAAGTCGACCTCAGCCGGTTCCGGGACCCCTTCCAGATGGAGGAAATACTCACCTATGTCGACTCCATTTCCCCTGGGGACACAGCCGCCAAGGCAGCAGTCGACATTGCCCTACACGACCTCGTCGGAAAGATGCTCGGAGCCCCGTGGTACCGGATCTGGGGCTTCAATCCGGATAAGGCTCCCGACACGACCTTCACAATCGGCATCGATACGCCGGAGGTGGTGAAGGAAAAGACCCTCGAATGCGCCGGGAAGTTCAATATCTTGAAAATCAAGGTGGGGACCCCGCACGACCGGGAAATGATAGAGGCTATTCGCCAGGTGACGTCCCTGCCCCTCGCCGTGGATGCCAACCAGGGATGGAAAGACCGTCAGGAAGCCCTGGACGAGATATTCTGGCTGAAGGAGAACGGAGTCGTGATGGTGGAACAGCCGATGGCAAAGGAAAGGCTGGACGACAATGCCTGGATCACCGAACGGAGCCCCCTTCCGGTGTTCGCCGACGAAGCCGTCCAGAGGCTTGCCGACGTCCCCGGCCTGAAAGGGGCCTACGACGGCATCAATATCAAGCTGATGAAATGCACCGGGATGAGGGAGGCACGCAAGATGGTGGATTATGCCAGGGCTTCAGGAATGAAGGTGATGGTAGGATGCATGACGGAGACCTCCTGCGCCGTGTCTGCGGCAGCCCAGCTCTCCCCAGCCGTGGACTTCGCCGACCTCGACGGGAACCTCCTCATAAGCAACGATCTCTTCGAAGGGGTGAAGGTACGGAAAGGGAAACTGTTCCTTCCCGACAGGCCAGGAATCGGGCTGATTGAGAAAAAAATGGCGCCTAAACCCGGAAAAAGCACCATTTAAACGCTTTAAATTTGATTTTTAATTTTTTTTCGCCATATTCGTTCGTACTAACCGAAACGAAATGCTAAAAACATCCGAGATCAGGAGCCTTGACCTCTCCTCCGCAAACAACAAAGGGACCTGCCTCCAATTCGGCGATGATATCTTCCTTTTCGACAATCTCGACGCAAAAGAAGATTACACGGGCCCCCTTTCCAGCCCTACCCCCTGCCGTTTCATGTTCCTCCTCTACCTGGTGTGCGTGGAAGGGGAACTCGACTTCAACGTGGACATGCGGCCATACCATCTGGCGAAAAATGACTTCGCCATCATCCGCTCCTCTTGCATCTTCGACGATTTCAGGGCGGCGGACGGGTCCAGGGGTATCCTGGTCGCCATTTCCCCAACCGGCAAATACACCTCCGACAGTTCGCGCAGCACCCTCTACCTCACAAGGAATCTCATCGATCCCCTCATCCTCCATCTTTCCAATGATGAACTGGTCTCATTCATAGGCTTTTACTCCCACCTGAAACAGGTCCTCATGAGGAAAGACAATGAATTCACGGGAGACGCCGTCCACGGAATGCTCCTGGTCATGCAGAGCCATTTCGCACAGCTTCAGAAATCGACGGAAGGCATTGAAGACAAGAGCCGGCGGGAGACCGCAAGTACGGAGATAATGAAAAAGTTCCTCGTCCTTCTCGGACGCAACTACTCGAAAGAGAGGAGCATTGCCTTCTACGCCGGGAAGCTTTGCATTTCGCCGAAATATTTCGCCCAGTCTGTATTCAAGGCCAGCCACAGGCACGCCAAGGACTGGATCAACTCCTACGTGATAATGGATGCAAAGACAATGCTTTCAAGGGGCGACCTGACAGTCCAGGAGGTGAGCAATTCGCTGAATTTCGCCAATCCTTCCTTCTTCGGGAAATTCTTCAAGGCCGAAGTCGGCATATCCCCGAAAGCATTCGTCAAAAGCCTGAAATAAATTCTTCAAAGTTTCTTTTGGTTTATCGGAATTAATGCCTAAATTTGCACCCGCTTTTCCCGCGAGGGCAAGCGGTTTTATTATCAATCAATTAAATTTTTTGCAAGATGGCTGAATATCTTATGCCTGAAAAGAAGCAAGAGATTTTCGCGAAGTACGGGAAGTCCAATACGGACACCGGCTCTCCCGAGAGTCAGGTCGCGCTATTCTCCTACCGTATCGCTCATCTTACCGAGCACGTGAAGAAGAACAGGAAAGACGTGGTGACACGCCGTTCACTTCTCCGTCTGGTCGGCAAGAGGCGTCAGCTGCTGGATTATCTCCAGAAGATTGACATCGAGAGGTACAGGAATATCGTCAAGGAGCTTGGTCTCCGCCGATAAGCATATAGGAAGCGACACCGAAAAGGGATGGACATCGATATAGCCCCGTCCCTTTTTTTTTGCCGACAACACAAGACGTTTTAAATATATCCAATGAACATTATTACCAAGAAAATCGAATTGCCCGACGGTCGGACAATCGAAATCGAGACCGGCAAGGTCGCCAAGCAGGCAGACGGTTCGGCAGTCGTAAGGATGGGAAGCACGGTGCTTCTCGCGACTGTGACCTGCGCTTCGGAAGTCGTCGAAGGCACTGACTTCCTTCCACTCCAGGTGGACTACAAGGAGAAGTACTACTCCGCAGGCCGCTATCCCGGCGGTTTCATGAAGAGGGAGGGCAAGGCCTCCGACTACGAAGTCCTCGTCTCGAGGCTCGTCGACAGGGCTCTCCGTCCCCTTTTCCCCGATGATTTCCATCTGGGAGTTTTCGTAAACGTATGGCTCCTCTCCGCCGAGAAGGACATCCAGCCCGACGCTCTGGCAGGCCTCGCCGCCTCCGCAGCCCTCGCGGCCAGCGACCTCCCCTTCCTCGGCCCCATTTCCGAGGTGCGCATCGCCCGTATCAACGGTGAATTCAAGATCAATCCCAACTTCTCCGAGATGGAGGAGGCCGACCTCGACATGATGGTCGCCGCCACCGAGGAGAACATCATGATGGTTGAAGGCGAGATGAAGGAAGTGAGCGAGAGCGTAATGCTCGAGGCCATCAAGGCCGCCCACGCCGCCATCAAGCCCATGTGCCAGATCCAGAAAGAACTCAACAAGGAGCTCGGTAAAGATGTCAAGAGGGACTACCCCCACGACGAAGAGGACGAGGATCTCCGCAAGGCCGTCCACGAAGCCTGCTACTCCAAGTGCTACGAGCTCGCCAAGGCCGCCAAGCCCAAGAAGGAGCGCGAGGCCGGATTCGAGCAGATCAAAGCCGATTTCGTCGCCACCCTTTCCGAAGAAGACCAGGAGGCCAAGGCCGGCATGATCGCCAGGTACTTCGCCCATGAGCAGAGGGAAGCCCTCCGCAACCTGGTGCTTGACGAAGGACTCCGCGTCGACGGCCGCCAGACCACCCAGGTCCGCCCCATCTGGTGCGAGCATGACGTACTTCCCTGCGTGCACGGAAGCGCCATCTTCACCCGCGGCGAGACCCAGTCCCTGGCCACCGTCACCCTCGGCACCAAGAAGGATATGAAGGAACTCGACGAGGTCCTCATCCAGGGCGACCAGCCATTCGTCCTCCACTACAACTTCCCTCCTTTCGCCACCGGCGACGCCAAGGCCCAGAGGGGTGTCGGAAGGCGTGAGATCGGCCACGGCAACCTTGCCATGCGCGCCCTCAAGCCCGTCATCCCCATGTCCCCCGAGAATCCCTACGCAATACGCGTGGTTTCCGATATCCTCGAGTCCAACGGCTCGTCTTCCCAGGCTTCCATCTGCGGAGGCTGCCTCGCCCTCATGGACGCAGGAGTCCAGATCAGCAAGATGGTCAGCGGCGTGGCAATGGGCCTCATCACCGACGCCCAGCGCCCCAACGACCGCTATGCCATCCTCACCGACATCCTCGGCGACGAGGACCATCTCGGCGACATGGACTTCAAGGTAGCAGGCACTGAAGACGGAATCACCGCC
>CACXFP010000020.1 GCA_902766985.1 uncultured Bacteroidia bacterium
ACCCACATCCTGAACCAGACCAAGGACTTCCCGTCCGACTTCTCCCAGGTGACGCCGACCGGCTACGTGACGGACTCCTGGAGTACGCCTGAGTATGCCAACAATTTCGAGCGTGGCTTCATCTCCACCTATGCCCAGCATTCCGACCGGGAAGATTTCGCCGAGATGATGTCCATTTATGTCACCAATTCCCAGGAAACCTGGGATAACTGGATGACACGGGCCGGCGCATCCGCCTCCCTGATCAGGACCAAACTGGATATCGTCAAGAATTACATGCTCAATACTTTCGGAATCGATCTCGATCAGCTGCGTGCAACGGTGCTCCGTCGTCAGAGCGAAGTCGTCTCCGGCATGGTGGATCTTACTTCCCTTGAAATCAACTAACCCGAAATGGCTATGAATATGAAAAAGATATTTTCCATTCTGCTGACTGCGGCCGTCTCTGTGTTCGTTTTTTCCTCCTGCGTGAAAGACGACGAAGAAGTTTTCGAGAAGTCCGCATCCGTCAGGCTTTCCGAGGCCCTGACCACCGCCCAGAAGGTGCTGACGGGCGCCTCGAACGGTTGGGCCATGTACTATTATCCGGATCCGGACCAGTCCTATGGCGGATATATGTACACGATGAAGTTCACGGATACGGAGGTGACCGTCGCCAGCGAGCTTTTCGATGAGGCCTATACTTCCCTGTACAAGATGACCACCGACAACGGTCCGGTCCTCTCGTTCGATACCAACAATTACGCTTTCCATTATTTTGCCACCCCGTCCGGCTCTTCCCGCAACCTCTACGGAGAGAGCGGCCTGTACCAGGCCTACAAGGGTGACTTCGAGTTCATGATCCTCAGTGCTACGGCCGACGAGGTCGTCCTCAAGGGCAAGCGTACCGGCAATACGATCAAAATGGTCCCGCTTTCCGGGGATATGCAGGCATATGCCAAGGATGTCGCCGCTATGGCCGAGGCCGTTTTCGTCAGTACTTTCAATGGCACGATCGGCAGCGACGAAGCTGAGGTTTATCTCGACCTCTCCAGCCGTTGGGCCTATATCGAGTTGAAGGGCGAAAAGTATGCCGATGCGGAAGATGGTTCCGCAGAGTCTGCGTATATGTTTACCGAGAAAGGCATCAAGTTGTATAAGCCGGTTACTGTCGGCCCGTACGAAATTGATGAACTGGTGTGGGATGGGGATAAACAGAGCCTGGTTTCTCCGTCCGGCAGCGCCGTCGCGGTCAACCTGGTCGGTTCCCTGCCGGAAGGCTGGCATCCGTATAACGATTTCCTGGGCAAGTGGTCCCTCTTGTGCTTCGATGGCGCTTATACCCTTAAGGGAGTGGAAATCGTCGAGGATATCAAGGGCAAGAGCTACTTGATCAAGGGACTCAGCGACCAGTTCGATGTCAAGGCTACGTACAACCTGGGTTCCGGACAGATCAGCATCAATGTCCAGACCGTAGGCAACAACGGTACCTATGATGTCCTCATGTGTGCATGGGATTCCAATGCAGGTTATATCACGTGGAATACCGCAATCGGTATGAGCGGTAAGTTCGTCGCCCCGAGCGAAGGTGCTGAAGAAGATGGTTCCACCATTCAGTGGAGCGATAACGGCGTCTGGGGTTCCTATACGGTGGACGCATTCTATCTGTTCTTCTTCCAGGGAAGTACCCGTATCAGCGCTTCTTCGGCCCCGTGGGTCTTCAACCAGACCTTCAGACCTAAGAACCAATACTATATCTGGGGTTGGCAGAAGATGATCCGCGAATAAGTCCGACCCTGCTGTTTTACCAGAAAACGAGTGATAGTATGAAAAAAATATTGAGTATTCTTTTGGCAGTGAGCGCGGTGCTTTGCATCGCCTCCTGCTCCAAGGACAAGGGAGTCGAAGAAGCTGTCAAGACCCTTTCGGTCGTCAGCACGGATGTCGTCTTCCAGCCGGCCGGTGGCCAGGGCTCCATCGTCGTGGATGCCCAGAACTCCTTTACGGCCGCTTCTGACAAGTCCTGGTGCACCGTTTCCACCTCCGGCCAGAACGTAGTCGTGAACGTGTCCGAATGGGAGGGTCTCGAATCCCGCTATGCCGTTGTGACCCTTACTTCCGGTTCCGAGAAAGTCAACGTGACGGTCCAGCAGTTCGGCGCCGT
>CACXFP010000021.1 GCA_902766985.1 uncultured Bacteroidia bacterium
TCCGGTCAAAGGCACGAAATGACCTGCACAGGGCTCAGGGTGGAAATCGCCGACGACTATGACATGGTCACCCAGGCCGAAGTGGAACATTTCCTCCGAAACGACTACGGTCCCTACATAGGCCAGCGCCTGGACAGCGTCAACCTCGACAGGATTGAAAGGATCCTTGACGGGAAAGGGGCCATCCTCAAGGCAGAGGCATACACGACCAAAGACAGCCTTCTACATATCCTGGTCACCCAGAGGCGGCCGGTGGTGAGGTTCCAGCGGAGCGACGGGGGCTTCTACAGCGACGCCGAAGGATTCCTCTTTCCCCTGCAGGAGAATTTCTCACCCATGGTTCCCATAATAGACGGGGACATTCCCCTCACCCAGGCCCTTGACTACAAAGGACTCCCCCAGGACGAGAGACAGGCGGAGTGGCTCGGGAAAATCCTCGGCATGATCTCATACATGGCCTCACACGATCCCTGGACCGAGAACATCGTCCAGATCACAGTACAGAAAGACGGAGATATCGTCATGATTCCCCGCAAAGGGAAGGAAAGGTTCATATTCGGCCCACCGACCGATGTCGAGAGCAAGTTCCGCAGGATGGCCGATTATTACGGGACTATCCTGCCGGAAAAGGGGGAAGGTTATTATTCAACGGTGAACCTGAAGTTCTCCAAACAGATAGTCTGCAGAAAATAAAACACAACATATATGGAAGAAAGATACATAGCATCAATCGACCTGGGATCGTCGAAACTGGCCCTCACCGTGGCCAGGATAGACGGAGAGAACGTACAGGTCATTTACTACAAGGAGACTCCTTCCGACGGCATCTACTATAGTTATGTCCGTAATCCGATGAAGGTGGAGGCTCCGTTGTCCGCTGCCCTCAAAGAGGCGGAAAACGAACTGAACATCAAGAAGATCCGCCAGGTAGTTGTGGGCCTTCCGCGCTACTATGTCTATCAGGAGACGGCAAAGGGCCGGATAGAGCGGGACGGAAGCTGCATCACCCAGGAGGAAGTGGAGAGCCTGAAGGAGTTCGCCCTGAATTCCTACCCCATCGATGATGAGAAGAATGAAGTCCTTTACGGAGCCGTAGCCCAGAGTTTCTCTACCGAAGACTGCTTCCAGCAGGTGGAAGGGGACATCGTCGGGATGGTCAGCAACATCCTCGAAGGCAACTTCAAGGTCTTCATCGGCAGGAAAAGACCCCTGGAGAACATTGATGTGGTAATGAACCACCTCGACGTCGCCATTGCAAGGAAGTATTTCCTTCCTGAGGTTGTGGCCAAGGCCGTCCTCAGTTCCGAAGAAATGGAAAACGGCGTCGCCCTCATAGACTTCGGAGCCGGAGCAACCTCCGTAACCGTCTATAAAGGCAAGATAATGAGATATTACGGGGCGATTCCTTTCGGAGGCAAGGCCATTACGAACGATATCCACACCGAATGCGGCATCTCCGAATCGCTGGCCGAAAACATCAAGATGGCCTACGGAGCCTGCATGCCGGACAAACTGCAGAACCTCGGGGAAAAGATCATCCAGTTCCACAACGAAAAGGACGTTCCCTACAAACAGCTATCAGTCAAGTATCTTTCTGAAATCATAAGCGCCAGGGCGGCTGAAATCGTTAATGCGGCCCTGTACCTCATCCAGGAAAGCGGGTACGCCGACGACCTCCGCAACGGCGTGGTGATCACCGGCGGCGGCGCCAACCTTACCAACCTGGCGAACTTCGTGAAGGAACTCTCCGGATACACGGTACGCACCGGCTATCCCCGCCATCTCTTCTCCGCCACCGGCTGCCCCGGCATCTACGACACCGGAGCGGTTTCATCCATCGGCATGATATTGGCGGCGAAGGGAGACACGCATCTCAACTGCCTCGACAAACCAAGGCCCAAGCCGGTTCCGGTCGAGGAACCGGTCCTGCCGGAGGAAGAAGTCCCCGCACAGGAAGAGCCCATGCCTCAGGACTGGAACAACGCGAAAGACGGGACCCTGATCGACAAAGAAGAATTCGGGGAAGAGAAAAAGGAAAAGAAAGAAGGGAAGAGAGGGCCGAAAGAGCCCAAGGCACCGAAGGGACCCCGCAGGCCATGGCCTGTCTGGACCAAGATAAGCAAGATAGGGGAATCCGTCGGGGAAACCCTGTTCAAACTCACCGAAGACATGAACAACGAAAGCGTATAATATCATGACAGACAATATGTTCAACGGCACTTTCGATGTGGCCGACAATAGCAACTGGACTCCCATAAGCTCCCTTATAAAGGTCATCGGCGTGGGCGGAGGCGGCTGCAACGCAGTCAACTACATGTTCTCCCACAAGATCGAGGGTTGCAGCTTCATCGCCTGCAACACAGACCATCAGGCCCTTGAGAAATGTGAAGTTCCCGTCAAGATCCAGCTCGGACCGGGACTCGGGGCCGGTACGGACCCCGTGAAAGCCCGCAACTACGCTCTCGA
>CACXFP010000022.1 GCA_902766985.1 uncultured Bacteroidia bacterium
CGCTTCCCTGTCATCCCTCAGGAGGATGTTCATGTTCAGGAGGATGTCGTCGAAATCCATCACACCGGCGCTTTTGCATTTCTTGGCATACAGCTGGTAGACCTTCCAGAGCAACGGCCTCTTGGCGCGTTTGTCCGCCTCGGCCAGCGCAGCATTGGCGGCATATGCTTCGGCGGTGACAAGGTTGTTCTTGGCGAGGGATATCCTCGACAGGATTTCCTTGGGCTTGTATGTCTTGTCGTCAAGTCCGAGCTCCTTGAGGCAGGTCTTTATGGCGCTGACGGAATCTGAATTGTCGTAGATCGTGAACGAGGAAGGATAGCCGATGGATACGGAATATTCTCGCAGGAACCTTATGAAAACGGAATGGAAGGTCCCCATGAAAAGTCTCCGGGCCTTCCGGTCCCCGACCATCATGGAAATCCTCTCCTTCATCTCCCCCGCAGCCTTCTTCGTGAACGTCAGGGCAAGTATGCTCTCCGAAGGCACGCCCTTCTCCAGCAGGAGGGCGATCCTGCTGGTCAGCACACGGGTTTTCCCTGAACCGGCTCCCGCGACTATTAGGACCGGGCCGTCCGTGCATCCCGCAGCATCGCGCTGTTCCGGATTCAATCCCCTCAATGCTTCAAAGTCTTCCATATCATTTAAGTTTTTCGTGGATTTTGTGATAAAAAACAAACATTTTATTCCGTCGGAACCATTTCATTAAGCAAAATTACGAAATTTTGAGTATCTTCGCACGATTTTAGTGAAACTAAATTAATCACCATTATAATGTCAAACAGCATCGATTTGAAGAAGGGCCTCGACATTCCCATCAAGGGGACTGCGGCCCTGAAGACCACGAAGAAGATCTTGCCCGATGTTGTCGCCGTAAAACCAGATGATTTCAAAGGATTCCTCCCGAGAGTTCTCGTGAAGGAAGGCGACAGGGTGCTCGCAGGATCCCCCGTGTTCTCGGACAAAACGAACCCCGACATCCTCGTGTGCTCGCCTGTAAGCGGCACGGTGCAGGAAGTCGTGAGGGGAGAAAAAAGAAAGTTGCTTGCAGTGCTGGTGAAGGCAGATGAGAAACAGGAAAGCGTCGATCTCGGCGCCCATGACGTGGAAGGCCTCAAGGCTTCCGAAGTCAGCGACCTGATTCTCAAGTCCGGACTCTGGCCCTCAATCATCCAGAGGCCCTACGGCATCATCGCCGACCCGGCACTCCGCCCGAAGGCGATCTTCGTATCCGCCTTTGACACCGCCCCGCTGGCTCCCGACACCGACTTTGTCCTCGGCTCCAGGATCATGGACATCCAGGCCGGAGTGAAAGCCCTTTCAAAGCTCACCGACGGCGGCGTCCACCTCAGCCTGGACAGGGCCACGGAGGCAAGCACGCCGTTCCACAAGATTGAAGGAGCAGCCATCCATACTTTCAGCGGTAAACACCCTGCAGGGAATGTCGGCGTACAGATCAGCCACATCTCCCCCATCTGCAAAGGCGAAACCGTATGGACGGTGTCCCCTCTCTTGCTCGCCGCGATCGGCCGCATGCTTTCCACCGGCAAGGTGGACCTTTCCAGAAAGGTGGCCGTCACCGGCCCCGTTGCCATCGAGCCCGCTTACGTAGACGCCTTCCCCGGTATGCCGATGCGAGCCATAGCAGATTTCTGCGACAATTCGAAGGGCTACGTCCGCTTCGTCAGCGGCAACGTCCTCTGCGGAAAGAACGTCGGACCTGACGGATACCTCGGCTGGTTCGACAACCAGGTGACCCTCCTGCATGAAGGCACCGAAAGGGAGATCCTCGGATGGGCGAAGATATTCCGCCCGAAGGTCTTCTCTTCCAGCATGGCTTTCTTCAGCTGGCTCTGCCCCAAGAAGAAGTATGACATGGATACCAACCTCCATGGCGGCAAGAGGGTGTTCGTCCTCTCCGACCAGGCTTACGCAAAGGTTCTTCCCATGGACATCTTCCCCCTGTACCTTATCAAGGCCTGCCTTGCGGGAAACATTGACGACATGGAGAAATACGGCATATACGAGGTCCTTCCCGAAGACCTCGCCCTGTGCGAGTATGCAGATCCTTCCAAGAATGACATCCAGGCCATTATCGAAAACGGCATCGACCTGATGCTCAAGGAAATGGCATAAAGTAAAGAATCATGGCAGATAACAACAATACAAACAAGCCCGGTCTCTTCGAAAGAGGCGGCAAATTCGGATGGCTCCACTCCACCGTGGACGCGTTCGACACCTTCCTCAGGGTGCCTGCCACCGTTACCTCCCGCGGTTCCCACGTGCGTGACGGCCTGGACATCAAGAGAGTCATGATCATCGCCGTCATTGCGGCAATTCCCGCCGCTCTCTTCGGCATGTGGAACGTCGGCTACCAGTACGACCTCGCAAATCCCGCAGTATCCTGGGGCCTTCTGCAGAGGTTCTGGTTCGGCTTCCTGAAGGTTCTTCCCCTGTTCCTCGTTTCTTACATAGTCGGACTCGGCATCGAGTTCGCCTTCGCGCAGATGAGGAATGAAGAAGTCAACGAAGGATACCTCGTGAGCGGTTTCTTCATTCCCCTCATCGTTCCTGTCGACATTCCCCTCTGGATGCTGGCCCTGGCCGTCGCATTCGCCGTCATCTTCGGAAAAGAGGTATTCGGTGGCACGGGGATGAATTTCCTCAATCCCGCCCTCCTTGCCCGCGCATTCCTGTTCTTCTCATATCCCAGCAAGATGTCGGGATCCGAGGTCTGGATCGCAAACCAGATGAAGATAGGTACCCTGGCCGACGGTGTCACCGGAGCCACTCCCCTTTCCTTCACCGCAGATTGCAAGCAGGGAATCGACGCTCTGACTTCCAACTTCTCGTTCTTCGACATGTTCGCAGGCACAGTTCCTGGCAGCGTCGGTGAGACTTCGGTCATCGCCATCCTCCTCGGAGCCGTAATCCTCGTCTGGACCGGTATCGCAAGCTGGAAGGTCATGGTATCATCAGTCCTCGGCGCCCTCTGCGTCGGCTCGCTTGCCAACGTCCTCGGAGCTACGGCGGTTCCCGCGTACTTCCATCTCGTGATGGGAGGTTTCGCATTCGGTACCGTATTCATGGCCACAGACCCCGTCACTTCTGCCCAGACCGAAACCGGAAAGTGGATCTACGGATTCCTTATCGGAGCGCTCTGCGTCGTCGTGAGGCTCTTCAACCCCGGTTATGCGGAAGGAATGATGCTCGCCATCCTGCTTATGAATACCTTCGCTCCGCTTGTAGACTGGTGCGTAACCAGCGCCGCGGTCAGCAGAAGGGCGAAAAAAGTGAAACTCGCTTAAACATCGCCAGGATATGAATACCAACGGTAATCTTTATACTATCATTTACACCTCGGTGATCGTCATCCTGGTGGCGGCTCTGCTCGCTTTCGTCTCCCAGTCCCTCAAGGCAAAGCAGGAGGCCAATGAGAAAGCCGACATCATGTCACAGATGATGACGGCCGACGGCATAGGCACGAAAGCTTCCTTCCAGGAAATGGGGAACGCCGCAGTGCTTGAGAAATACGCCGCTGAGATCTCCGAAGCGTTCACCGTGAACGCGAAGGGAGAGAAAGTCAGCGACATCAGCCTCGACAAAGTCTGGTCCCCCAGCGATCTGAAGGCCCAGAACAACCGTATCAAGAAAGGTGAGCTGGACGCTGTGGAAGCTCCAGTATTCAAGTTCAGGAACGGGACTACGGTCGTTCCCATCTACGGAGCCGGCCTCTGGGGCCCGGTCTGGGGCTACATCGCGCTCAAGGCCGACGGCAAGACCATGATCGGTTCCTATTTCGACCACGAAAGCGAAACCGCCGGTCTGGGAGCAAAGATCAAGGACGATCCTGCCTTCCAGGCTGAATTCACCGACGAGATGGCCGACTTCTCCCAGGGCCGCATCTTCGAGATCGTCAAGGGAGGCGCCCCCAAGGAAGGAGGCAAGAGCGTCCTCGACAACAAGATCGACGCCATAACCGGTGCCACGATGACTTCCAAGGGACTCGACGAGGCCATCAACAACTGGCTCGGTGTCTATAAGGCATATCTCACCAGCGTTCAAACAGAGGAGGAATAGACCATGGATGCTAAAATCAAAGAAACAATATTGAATCCGATCCTCAAGGGCAATCCCATCACCGTCCTTGTCCTCGGTATATGCTCGGCCCTTGCGGTTACTGTTACCTTGAAGGGAGCCCTCGTAATGGCTCTCTCCGTCACCGTCGTAACCGGCGTCTCCTGCCTTGTTCTCTCATTGCTGAGGAACACCATTCCCAGCCGCGTGAGAATCATCGTCCAGCTGGTGGTAGTATCCATGATGGTGATCCTCGTGGACCAGGTGCTCAAATCATTTGA
>CACXFP010000023.1 GCA_902766985.1 uncultured Bacteroidia bacterium
CCTGAAAAGGGTCATCAGCGGATGACCGATCAGGGAAACCACGAAAGCTCCGATGATATAGATAAGGATGCTGCGGAAATACCAGGCAAGAAGGCCTGCTACGATGATGACCGCAGCCGTGATTATGTACCGGGACAACTTGTCCACGTTTCTCTCATTTTCCATGTTTGCAGATTCTTCTCCGCTAATATATTCATAAAAAGGGAATGTGCCAAAAGAGGCTTACCGTTGCTTGCAACCCGTCCCCGGTCAAACTTTCCCCGGTTAAACAAGGATCCGAATAATCACGGAGCACGCAACCGGCCCGATACCGCACCCGGTTCGGTCCCTGTGTGCTCCGTGCGGCCAAAATGACGCAGAGAGCACGCAATAAACCACAGAAATTACCTCGAAAGCCTCTGTCTGTGCTCCGTAAATTTCATGTCAGACATTTCCAAGCCTCTCCGTGCTGATTATGATCCTCTGGAGTTGCGTAAATGGACCTTGTTTGGACCTGAATGGACGGAACACATTCCCTATTTTTGTGAAACTTGTATTCGATATCATTGAAATTATCTTACTATATACATATGAACGAAACTAAGACATGCCCTTATTGCGGTGAGGAAATCATGGCTGGGGCAAGGAAATGCAAGCATTGCGGAGAATGGCTTGATGACGTTATCACGAATGCTCCTTCTAATTCTCAGCCTGCGATTGGCACTCGTCCGGTGACAGTGATGACAAGGCCGTCGGAACAAAGTGTAAATCAACCGATTGTAATTAATAATACAGTCCAAAGGTCAAATGGAATCGGGACAGCAGGGTTTATTTTCGCTTTGATTTCTGCAATTTTCAGTTGGGTTCCTGGTGTTGGCTGGTTTATCTGGTTTTTAGGGGCCCTATTCTCCTTCATTGGTTTATTCAAGAGTCCTAGGGGAATTGCAATAGCCGGTTTTATCCTGTCAATCATTGATGTAATCATTCTTGTTGCAGTTGTTGGGGCGGTAGCCAGTATTTTTTAATCATTGACTTATGTCAGAAATGAAGATATGCCCGAATTGTGGCAAAGAGATTCTTGCAGTTGCCAAGAAGTGCAAGTATTGCGGTACATGGATTGCTCCGAAACACGATTTCCACTGCCCGGTTTGCTGTGAGGTAATCCCTGAAGATTCAATTATCTGCCCTGTGTGCCATGAAAGGTTGAGGCCAGACCCGGAACCGGATACGACTCCAACTCAGGCACCGGATCAGGTTCATGAAACAGCAGAGGCTGAGTCCGTCCGGGAAGAGAAGGCGGAAAAGGAACCAGAAAAACAATCTGAAATACCGGCCCCGTTGTCGTCGGCTCCTGGCAAGGGAAAGAAATGGATTATTCCGGCTGTTATTGCGGCACTGGTGGCAGGGATGTGCGCTGCTGTTTTGTTGTTAAGGCCGTCAGAAGGGAATAACAGTTGCTATAATGATGCGAAGGTGCTTCATCAGTGGTTCTTCAGCAACCTTGGTACCCATGTCAATAATCTTTCGTCGATTCCTGAGCTGGAGACAAGGTTGACTAAACTCCTTGGAGCAAAGACGGTGGAAGGAGTCAACCGACTTCTTGAAAACTCATCGTTCAATGATCAGCCTAATGTGGGAGTTAATCATGAAGTGGATGGAACGGATGTCTATACTTTAATCGGAATTAAAAATTCTGATGTCAATGATGAGTCTTTTGTAATCAAATACATAGACTATGGAGAGTGCGGTTATCTGGATGCGACGACCATGATCGGCGGGTCTTATAAGGCCGGTAAGGAGACTCTTGAGTATCCCGGAATCATTCATCCGCTGGTCACGCAATATGAGTATAACGGAAGGATTGGGTACGGAAGAAACGGATCGGAGATCAAGGAGATGACCTTATGGGTTGATGGTCCCGGCGTTAGTGGTAATCCTGTTAGAGGCTATTACCAGATTAGCGGAATTGAAAAATCTACTTTATTGTCAGGGTTTATTACATCCGGCAATGATGATCCTCATCTATCTTTATCCCTGGAAGAAAACGTAGAGGATTGGTTCCCTCCGCAGTTTGAATTGAAAATTGGGAGATCGTTGGAGACTTCAAGCGATTTGACAGGAACTTATGTCGTCAATTTTGGTCATAGCGAGGATTCGGATAACGGCTCCGCACAAGGCATTTACGAAACTCCCGTGCGCCTTTCGCTCGAAAAGACCAGTTTGGATGATGGCAATCCTGCCGCTCATATGAAATATTACTCGGGAAGGATACTCGATTCCGGGAAATCCGTAGACATTACCATGGTTTTGAAGATTACCGGAGAAGGGGTTCCCGGGGACGCAGTATCCGGTTATTATACGCATTCCTCCAGTCCTGACAACCGTATTTGGTTTAAACCAAGTCTGATAGATTCATATCATGGATCCGATTGGACGCTAGACCTGGTGCCAAGAAAAGAGAATGAATGTATTACGTTCAACTTCGTAGATAAAATGACAGTTCTGTCAACGATTACCGGGAATTGGGCGAGAATGAAGGATGGGAAAGTGGTGATAAACGATCATCCGATTTCGGTTGAAATCAATGACGTTGATGGTAATTAACAGTGTTAAATAATTATTAATTATGGAAGAAACCAAAAACTGCCCGTATTGCGGTGAAGAGATTCTCGCCGGGGCAAAGAAATGTAAGCATTGCGGTGAATGGCTTGATGAACACAGTGAGGGGACGTCATTGGAAACCGAAGCGGTTGTAAAAAAGACATACAAAACCCATGAGCCTACTTTTTTCCAGAAACTGCTTCAAGTTTATTGGGTGAATCCAAAGAGTTGGAGACTGGAAGAATTCACTATCGACAATGACACTCTGACTTTTAGGACCCAGTCTGGAAAAGAAATTACAGGGAAATTGGAAGAGTTGAAGATCAGGACCCAGACTGACAAATACGGCAGGACTGAAGTATTTGTCAAGAAGGGAGATGAAAAGTTGCGCTTCAAGGAAATCAGCTGGATGCTGGAGGATACAGAATGGGAAGAAATATTTGAAATCCTGAACTCGGTTCCTGATACCGGCAAGACGACCTTATCTTGGATTACCAAAGTTGCGGAGATTGCCATGAAATCGGTAGAGCAATAGCCCTGGAGAGATTAGTAATTGTATGATTCTTACACGTCAGGAATCGGCAATCAGGTCAACTCCGTGAAAACAGAATCAGGCGAGCTCGTTAACGAAATAAGTGCGGATACCGAGATGAAACCGGGTATATCGAAACGGATAATGGCAAGCATTACGACATTGACATGGTGTGGTGCTCAACATTAAAGATGTATGTGATGAATATGGTTTGGTGTATATGGATTTTACCACTAGTTCAAGGATAAAGAAAGTTGTTCCGGGGTTGACTGGGAGGAAAAGTATGATCAGGAATACAAGGTAGTTCTATCGAAGGAAGCAAAGTAGGTGTTATGCGGCACCCTTGCGGCGATCCCTTATTTTCGGTATCTTTGTAATGATGAAATTGGTTCGTTGCATAATTGGTGCGATTTTTTTGTCAGGTATCTGCATCATGATGTTGTCGGGATGTTCCAAGGCGCCTCAGAAGGAAGTCATGCAGCCGGAGCTGGTGTCAGCGAATGTGCAGGCGGAGTATTATTCAGCCGTGTTGAGCGCATCATTCAGCCATGCGAATAACATCGTAACTGCCGGATTCTACTTCTGGCAGGGGACGGGGAGCAGTAAGCAGCGCTATCAGGTCCCTCTTGCAGGCAATTCTATAACTTTTCGGTGCGAAGACCTTGAACCGGGAACGGAGTATAGTTATTCCGTTTTTTACAGCAATGGGGGGAATGAGAGGGTTTCGGAAGCCTATACTTTTGAAACTGCTGAACTATCTGAGCCTGAGCCCGAACCGGATCCTGAACCAGACCCTGAACCAGACCCGGAGCCAGATCCCGAACCGGATCCCGAGCCTGAACCTGAACCTGAACCGGATCCCGAACCGCAACCCGTATCTCCTGATTTGTTCGATCCGGCGCTATACGATTATCTGCGGAACCATTTTGACACCGATGCCGACGGAATCCTTACCGACAGCGAGCTTTCCAAGATCAAAGAGCTTGATATCTCGGACATCCTGCTCGGGTCGCATGCCGGTCTGGAACTGTTGACAAACCTGGAGACTCTGGTCACAGGGGACAACTGGCTTTCCCGTTTTGACCTTACCGCCAACCATAAACTGAAATCCTTCAGCGGAGGACGGAGCGCTCATCTGAAGGAAGTTGTCATGGATAACCCGGAACTTCTGCAGACCTATATAGTTGGCGCGCCAAACCTTCACGTACTGGACTTTACAAATTGCCCGAGACTGTATACATGCCAATGGTACGATGTCGGCCTGACGTCGGTGGACCTCTCTGATAATCAGGAGCTTTATAATCTCGATTTTAGCGGGACTCAGTTGGAAGAACTGGATCTGTCCTCCTGTTGGAGACTGAAGATCCTAAAATCTGAGAGCAATCCGAATCTACACACTATCTGGCTGAAAGACGGTATCATCATGGATTCCTGCGAAGTTGAAGCCCATACCCAAATCAAGTATAAATAAATGAAAACAGAACAACTGGAGCTTATTTTTTTGAGACAGGCGGTTGAACAGAAAGCGGCCATGCGTCTGGCAACATCGGCCGATTTTGCCCATCTTTCCGAAGAGATGGATGAACGCGTTTCTGCCTCTACCTTGAAGCGGATATGGGGTTATGTCGGCATGATTGTCGAA
This sequence comes from uncultured Bacteroidia bacterium, assembly GCA_902766985.1. Taxonomy (GTDB): domain Bacteria; phylum Bacteroidota; class Bacteroidia; order Bacteroidales; family UBA932; genus Cryptobacteroides. Next base: position 4,755 of record CACXFP010000023.1, read on the forward strand.
CCGCGGCGAAGTACGTTGGACGCCTTGGCGCGATATGCCGGATTCCGGGATTATCGCGCTTTCCATGAAGATTTGCTGTCATCGAAAATGGCCTCGTCGGGCTATTTCAATGCCGACCGTCTGGATTCGTCGTCTTTGCAGGAAGGTGATATTGTCAGCATAGGCTGGCGCCCTGACCGTGTGGTTACTCTCAAGTATCTGGGCGACAGCCGCTTCATCGTGGTGTCATCGAGCAATTCCAAGCTCATGGAAGGAGATGAATTCGAGGCCCGTTCCATAGTGAAAGGCTTTCCGCTGGTCCTTCCGGAAGTAGTCAGGAACGGAGAGAAGACTTCTTCTTTCATTGCCGGCCGAGACGGAGGCATAGTTTTCATCAAGACTGACTAGCTGCCTGCCTGACTTCCTCAACGGCATCCAGGAACAATTGTTCTACAGGATCTTTCCGTGTCAGGAGAACAACTGCGAAGACCGCAGAGACCAGGAGAAATCCAAAGATCAGGACAATCATCCATTTGGGAACCTGTTTCAGCGATTCCAGATCTCGTTTTATTTCCTCGGCTGAAGCGTATCTGCGACTCGCGTCTGTCCTTGTGCATTTCCTTGCGATTTTCTTGAAAGCCGGTCCCATCGCCTCCATTATCCGGCCAAGAGAATAAATGTCACTGCGTTCGTCTGCGGCTCCTCCGGCCAGAACCTCCGGGGAAGCGTAATTGCGGGTGCCGCCAGGTTCTTTTCCGGTGAGGATGGAATCTGTATCGGAAAGGCCGAAATCGATGATTTTCACATGGTTCCCAAGACGTGTGACAAGAATGTTTTCGGGCTTGAGGTCTTTGTGTACCACTTGTTTCCGGTGCAGATAACCTAATGCGTCGCAGATGTCTGAAAGGACCCGGCGGCATAGGTCTGTATCTTTTCTGTACGAGGCAAGCCATTGATCCAGTGAGCAGCCGTCAATCCATTCCATTTCGATGCTGTCACCATATTGCGGGAGGGTCGTCCATGAAAGGACCTCGCAGATGCCAGGGTGTTTCAGGGAGGCTCCGATCTCGTATTCGCGCCGAAGCATCCGCTGATGTACCGGATCATCCCTGAATCCTTCCTTAAGGGCTTTGTACACGACGATGCGGTCATTCCTGTGCCCTTTCAGCAGGATGCAGTGTCCGTTCCCTGATTCGTGAAGACATTCCAGTCCATATGAACCGGTGTCAGGAAGCGGAGCGGCGGGACCAAAAAAACCGGAGGATTGTATCATCGTTGATAGTTGGCTTTGGTGTTTCAAATTTAGCGATTTTTACGTATTTTTATCATTTGAAATGCGTTGTTTCCCGAGATATCTTTTATTTGCCCTGACCGTTTCGTACCTTGTGTCGTGCATGAACGCCGGTCCCGATGTGCAGACTCCTGTACAAGAGCCTGTGACATACGAGGATACGGTGTATTGCTTCAATCAGCGCTCTGTAGTCTCTCTTGAAGGCAAGAAAGGACTGATCGATACTGAAGGACAAGTGATTCTGGAGCTGGAGTGGGATTCTATTGAGTTCCTCGACGACGAGGTCGCGCTGTTGTCCCGTTCTGGTATATGGTATCTATGTACGAAGGACGGACGGTTATTTGCGGAGACGTCCGATCCGGGGATTCTTGAGTCTTCGTTCCGTGCGCTCCTTGCTGAAATGCAGGACAAGGACAGCAAGTATTGGGATGATATCCTGGACCGTCTGGAAGACCTTAGCGAGGCTTGTATCAATTCCAGGTCCAAACGCCCTGATGCCAGGATCCTGCAGGAAAGGGCCCGGCTATCGGAACTCCTGTCCTCCGGCATAAGGGGTAAAATGAGTGCATCCCAGACAGAGCGCCTCGACAAGATTGTCCTTAAATTCAATTCATTGTACCGGAAATGAAGAATTGGCTCCTGATCGTCGCCTTGATGTCCCTCCCGTTACTGGCTTTCGGTCAGACAATCGGTCAGATCAAGTCGGACCCGGCCATTCTGTGGGCCGAGGGAACTGGAGCGAGACCTTCGCGCGCCGATGACGCTGCATTGGAAATGCTAGTAAGGAAACTTTCTTTTACTGATGAGCTTCCTTTTGACTCTTCTGTGAGAACTGCGCTTTGGAGAACATATTTGACCGACATCAAGGCTGTGTCCGGAATGATAACCAGTTCCTCGGGGGTTGTTTGCCGCTATCTTGCCATGAAGGATATCCCAAGAGTGTTCGATAACAGATGGCGGAAAGTTCGGGAACTCGCAGCCTCTGCAGAGCAGGCGTCGCGCAGGGGAGAGACGGATATCGCGAGGACCTATTGCAATTGGGCAATGGTTTATTTGTCCTCTCTCCCGCAAGGAGAGTATTCTTTGCGTAGGAGGGTGTCAGAGCTTCGGGACAAGCTTGGTGAAGGAAACGTTAATGCGTTGAGAATGCGAAATATCGAAGCTGAGACAGAGGCCATCTGTGAAGCCTTTGGTGTTCATCATGTCTCCTCGCCGCCAGCCCGTCCCGTTCCCAGCGGAACTTCGCCCAGGAAGGAGCCAGCTGCCGCACCTGTTGCTGTGGAACGTAAACAATCAACCAGGCTTCCTTTGCCGGTTAAGCTGGTTTCTCCTGACTTGGAAATGCCTGTGAACCTGCTTGCTGACGTGCCCAGAAAATGTGTCGGGATGAATTCTCCTGTTCCTATTCCGGAGAAAAGATTCGAGCTGCGGTTTAATGCCGTCTCTGAACTCGGCCGCATCCCGGCGTTCGGACTCATGGCCGTCGGGGTCTATGGCCGATTGGGGGGATATGTCAGTTTCAGGAGAAGTTTTGTGAATTCTTCATTTGATTATCAATGCACTAGTGACGGGAAGACAGATTTTGGGTGGATGTGGGCGAGCGGCCGTACGCACAATTCCAGATTGTCTGCCAGTGGTGGGGCAGTTGCTAAAATAACGAAAAAAATGTTCGCATACGCCGGGGCCGGTTTTGGCTCGGCTACTGTCTTGTGGGAAGATACGGATGGGAAATGGGCCCGGGTGTCTGATAACTCCTGTAGAGGTTTTCTGATGGATGCCGGCATATTATTCGATGTCGGACGGCTCTCTTTCGGGATCGGTGTGTGCGCCCTTAAATTAAAGGATTATTCGGGTGTGGTATCGGCAGGTTATCGTTTCTGACGCCCTTAAAGTATTTTCATTGCGATGTGTGCGCAAGCTTCGGCATCGGCCAGGGCATGGTGGTGCCTTATGAGGTTGAAACCGCAGGCGGCGGCGACCGTCTGAAGCTGGTGGTTGGGAAGTGAGAGCCCGAAATGACTGCGAGATGCTGCCAGAGTGTCAAAAAACTGATAGTCAGGGTAATCCATTTGATATACCTTGAAGACTGCCTTCAGGCAGCTTTCATCGAAACGGGCATTGTGCGCCACCAGCGGAAGGTCTCCAATCATCGGGGAAACCTTTTCCCATACGTATGGAAACACCGGCGCATCCCAGGTATCTTCCTCGCGTATTCCGTGCACCCTCTGGCAGAACCACTGATAGTACTCCGGTTCAGGATGGATCAGTGAATAAAAACTGTCCGCGATTATCCCGTCACGCACGACGATTACGCCAACGCTGCAGACGCTGCTCGGGCACTCGTTGGCTGTCTCGAAATCTATTGCCGCAAAATCTCTCATGATCCGTAGATCTTGCACATATTTACAATTCGATAGCAAAGATAGCGATAATTTGAAAAGCGTTATTTTTTTCGCTATTTTTGGTACATGGAAGCTGCAACTGTGCGGATGGTATGGTTGCCCTGTTCATACGGTAATATGGCTTTATAGAATAACCAACAAAACAACAGAACAATCATGCTGAAGATAGGTGACAGGATGCCGTCCTTCGAGGTCATGGATCAGGACGGGAATACGGTCAAGTCTGAGGACTTTATCGGGAAGGGCAAGAAAACGGTTATTTATTTCTATCCGAAGGACAATACTTCGGGTTGCACGTCGGAGGCCTGTTCGTTCAGGGACAATTATGCGGAATTGTCGGCCGCTGGCTACAATGTCGTCGGCGTGAGCAAAGACAGTTCCAAGTCCCATACCGGCTTCAGGGCCAGATATGAACTGCCGTTCCGCCTGCTGGCTGACACTTCGATGCAGATGATGCAGGACTTCGGCGCCTGGGGAGAAAAGAAGATGTATGGCAAGACCGTGATGGGTACTCTTCGCCGCACTTTTATTTTTGACGAAAACGGCATTCTGGAGCGGGTCATCGAAAAGGTGGATACAAAGAATGCGGCATTGCAAATACTTGAGGGCTAAGGCTATGAAAGAGATTTACCTGGCTGGGGGCTGTTTCTGGGGGACGGAGCATTACCTGAAGCAGATCAGGGGTGTGACCTCCACCCGTACGGGATATGCCAACGGAAGGACGGTGGATCCGTCTTATGAGGAAGTTTATACCGACTCTACCGGCTTTGCCGAAACCGTCCATGTGACATATGATCCTGAAGTGCTGCCGCTTGAGTTTCTCGTCAGGCTGTATTTCAAAGCGATAGACCCCCTGAGCCTGAATCGTCAGGGGGAGGATGAGGGGACGAGGTACCGTACCGGCATATGGTATGCCGACCCTGGCGACCTGCCTGTCATCATGGGTGTTTTCAACGAGGTGCAGGAAGCTTGCGGAAAGCCGCTTGCCGTCGAAGTCGGGCCGCTCGAGAATTTCTATCCGGCAGAAGAGAGGCATCAGGATTATCTTGAAAAGAACCCTTCCGGATACTGCCATCTGCCAGTCGCTCTGTTCGAGTACGCGCGCAAGGCGAACTCCAAATCTTCCGGAGAATGATTATTTTTGCTGAAAAAGGTTGAATTATGGCTGAATATGAATCGAGAAGGGAACTTATCCTCTCTCCCAAGATGAAGATGGCCGACCTTGTCAATTCGAGGCCGTACCTTCTTAATGTCCTGGACAGGAGCGGAATCCGTCTGGGATTCGGAGAGAATACCGTGGATGATTGCTGCTCCCGCCAGGGCAAGGATACTTC
>CACXFP010000024.1 GCA_902766985.1 uncultured Bacteroidia bacterium
CAAGTTCACCGTCGTCCCCGAAGAGTAGTTTGCTCTCCGAAATAAAAAAGGCTGGCCCGAGGCCAGCCTTTTTTATTGTTTGTCCTTGTACAGGAAGCGCCTGATTTTCTGAGTGGCCGTCTTCTCGAACGGCTCTTTCATCACCTCGACGTCATTGACCTTGGAAGCCTTGTTTACGTGTTTGTTTATATATTCCATCACGGCTTTTTTCCGGGCTTCCATTTTCTCGAAGAACTTGTCTTCGCTCTCCTGATCCCAATTGATCACCTTGTCGTCGAACTTTATCAGGGCGACCAGCTTGTCACCCCTCTTTACGACCAGCGAGTCGTTGACTCCGGAGTAGTTGTTGATGACCTGCTCGATTTCTTCCGGGTAAATGTTCTCTCCTGAAGGTCCGACAATCATGTTACCGAGCCTTCCCCTGATGTAGAACCTTCCTTTTTTGTCCACTGCCGCCAGGTCGTTCGTCCTGAGCCAGCCGTCGGGGGTAAGCGTCGCGCGCGTCCTCTTCGGGTCGCGGTAGTATCCGATCATCACATTGTCCCCCTTTACCACGATTTCCCCTTCTCCGGTTGTCGGGTCAGGGTTGTCGATCTTGACCTCAACCCCGTATGCCGGCACTCCGCAGGAACCGACGACGGTCTTGCCTACGCAGGCATTGGTAATGAGGGGGGCGGTTTCTGTAAGGCCGTATCCGATTGCATAAGGAAATCTTGCCCTGTGCAGGAACTCTTCCACTACAGAATCAAGTTTGGAGCCTCCGATGCCGAAGAACCTCAATTTCCCGCCCATCGTCTTGTAGAGCCTTCGGCCGACCAGGCGGTAGAGCAGGTTCGGAGTGTGGTTCTTCATCCAGGAGAGGATCCGGCTTTTTTCGATTGTGGGGACGATGCTGGTCCGGTACACTTTTTCAATGATAAGCGGAACTGAACACATGATGGTCGGCCGGACCTTCTTCATCGCGTCCATCAGGATGGATGGGGTGGGGAGTTTCTGGATATAATAGACGCAGCCTCCTGCATAGAGCGGATAGAGGAGGCTGAAAGCCATTTCATATGTATGTCCCATTGGAAGGACGGAGAGCCACCTGTCGTGAGGGCCTGCTTTCTGGGCATGGGCTGCGGCGATTATGTTGGAACAGAGGTTCCTCTGGGAAAGCATGACGCCTTTGGCGTTGCCCGATGTCCCTGATGTGTAGAAGATTGCAGTCAAATCATCCGGCTGGGGCTCCTTGAGGACGCCTTCGCAGGTAAATGAGTCGTTGTCCGCTTTTATAAGGGAGAAATCCTCGAGTTTTATGATGAGGGTAAGCCTGTCCCTGCATTCCTGGCTCAGTTTCGGGAGGCAGCGTTCAGAGATAAAGATGACTTTTGCCCCTGAATGTACAAGGATATTGGAGAGCTCGTTTTCCGATGAGTCGGGAAGTACAGGCACTATCACCCTTCCGAAAGGGACGCAGGAAAACATCGCTACGGTCCAGTTGGGCATATTCTGGGACATGATCGCAACCTTGTCCCCGGCGCTGATGTTGAACCTCGTCATGAGATGGGACAGCTCCAGGCACTTGTGCCGGAAGGAGGCGTAGGTGTACTTCTGGCCTCCGTCAACATATTGGGAGAGTGGTCTCTTGGCAAAGGCTACCGTGCTGTAGTCGAAGAGTTTGGCCAGCGTTGTGATGTAATTCTCACGGTTCGTCGTAAGACGGCGGTAAAAGCTGTTCATCTCCTAATGTGTTATGTATTTTTCAGGATGCTTACCTTTGATATGCATGTCCTCGTAGGCCTGCTGGATACGGGCCATGTCCGCCCTGGCGTCATCGGTGAGGGGGAATTTCTCCCCGCAGCCGACCCTTTTCTTTCCCCAGTCGAAGTACCCTAGGTAAACCGGGACACCGGCCTCCCTGGCTATTGTGTGGAAACCTGTTTTCCAATGTTTTATGGGCTTCCTGGTCCCTTCAGGGGCGATGGCGAGGATGAATTCGTCATCCTTTTCCATCTCCGTGATGAGGCTTTTGACCAGGGTGGAAGCGTTGCTCCTGTCAACAGGAATCGCTCCCATGGATTTCATCAGTCCGCCGAAGGGCCAGAAGAAGAATTCCTTCTTGACCATGACCCTTGCCTTCTGGGCATGGAACGACGTGTAGAAAAGATAGGAAATCACGAAGTCCCATACAGAGGTGTGGGGGACACCCAGGATGACGGCTTTTTTCTCCGGAACCGGACCTCCTACAATGGTCCACCCCATCCGGTGAAGGAGCCATCTACAGAAATCAGACCAGCGTTTGCTCATGATATCAGATGTTTACGTCTTCGAGTTCTTCTTCGGAACGGAGGTTCTGGCGGATGAAATTCTGGCGGTCGACAGTATTGTCCCCCATATAGAATTCCATGATTTCGGCAAGGGATTCTTCGTCTGACAGTTTCACGAGGTCAAGCCTCATGTCGTCTCCGATAAAATCGACGAACTCGTTGGACGAAATCTCTCCCAAACCCTTGAACCTTGTGATTTCCACTCCGCTCTTCAGTTTTTTTACGGCTTTTTCCTTTTCTTCCGGGGAATAGCAGTACATGGTTTCCTTCTTGTTCCTTACCCTGAACAGGGGAGTCTGCAGGATGTGGACATGTCCGCGTCGGATGAGGTCAGGATAATATTTCATGAAGAAAGTCAGGACCAGCATCCTGATATGCATTCCGTCGTCATCGGCATCGGTTGCCACTATGATGTTGTTGTAGCGGAGGTTCTCCAGGTCGTCTTCCACTCCGAGGGCTGAGATCAGGAGGTTTAGCTCTTCGTTTTCAGCCACTTTCCTGCGGCTCTCCTTGTAGCAGTTTATGGGCTTTCCCCTCAGTGAGAACACTGCCTGGTGGTTTGCGTTCCTGACCTTGGTGATCGTTCCTGAGGCGGAATCTCCCTCGGTGATGAAGATGCTCGACTTCTCTTTCTCTTCCTCCTTGTCCTTGGCTACCTTGTCATTGAAGTGGTAGCGGCAGTCGCGCAGCTTGCGGTTGTACACCTGGGTGCGCTTGTTCCTTTCCCTGGTTTTCTTCTGGATGCTCTGGATTTCTTCCCCTTCCTTCTGGGAAGCCTTTATCCTTTCCTCAATGATCGGAGCGATGTCCATGTGCATCCTGAGATAGTTGTCCAGGTGCCTGGCGATGAAATCGTTGATGAATGTCCTGATGGTCTGTCCGCGGTCGATGATGAGGGATCCGTCCGGATTCTTCACCGGGTGACCGTTTTCCATGCGGACCTTTTCCCACATGTAGGTGGAACCAAGTTTGGTCTTGGTCTGGCCCTCGAAGTTGGGCTCCTGAATCTTGATGCTTATGGCTCCGACGATACCTCGGCGGCAGTATTCCGGGGCATAGTTTTTCTTGAAGAATTCCTTGAGGGTTTTTGCGACCGCCTCGCGGAAAGCTGCAAGGTGGGTGCCTCCGTCTCGCGTGTTCTGGCCGTTGACAAAGGAAGTGATGTCCTCGCCATAGTCGTTGTCATGGGTAATCACGACCTCGATGTCGTTGTCTTCCAGATGGATGGGAGGGTACAGGGGAGTTTCTCCGATTCCGTCGTTCACGAGGTCCAGGAGGCCGTTCTCGGACTTGTAGTCGGTCCCGTTCAGTTTGAGGGTGAGGCCCTTGTTGAGGTAGGAATAGTTCTTGACCATGGTTTCGACGAAATCCATGTTGAACTCGAAATCCCCGAACATCTCGCTGTCTGGCCGGAACTCGACAAGGGTTCCGTTCTTGTCCGTCACGCCTTCTTTCTTCCCGCTGTCCTGCAGGATGCCCCTCTCATAGCGGGCCCATGAACTCTCCCCGTCGCGGAAGGATTCAACGTAGAAGGATGCGGACAGGGCGTTGACGGCCTTGGTTCCCACTCCGTTGAGACCGACCGATTTCTTGAATACGGCATCGTCGAATTTGCCGCCGGTATTGAGGATGCTTGTGGCCTTTATAACGGAATCAAGAGGGATTCCTCTTCCGAAATCCCTGACCGTTACGGAGTTGTCGACAATATCCACCCTTATCTGCCTGCCCGCTCCCATGGAGAATTCATCCACGGAGTTGTCTATGATCTCTTTCAGCAGGACATAGATGCCGTCTCCGGGATTCGAACCATTCCCGAGCCGGCCGATGTACATTCCCGGCCTGCGCCGGATATGTTCCACGCCTTCAAGGGTGCGGATGTTGTCATCGGTGTACGTGCCTTGGGCACTTTCCTGTATCTTGTCTTTCGCCATATCCTAACTTATCCTACAAATATACTCAAATTATTCCGGATTCCATCAAGGACGCCATCTTCTCATATAGTTCAGAGGTGGAAAAGGTTGGAGCCGGTTCCAGGTGGATATCCATCTGGAGTCCCGGCATGGGGAACGGCAGGATTCTCAGCGACGGTTCAATCCCTTTATGGAAGGGAAGGATGCCTATCAACTCCTCTGAAGCCGATGCCGCCGACTCCACTGCCATCGGGGATTCCGATGTGATTGCCGTCAATGCCTTGAGGTCTTCGGAGACCATATCGTAATAAGGGGACCACATTGCCAGTTTCTTCCCTTCCGGGAAAATACCCTCGATAATGATAGAAGGGGAAGAGGTGACCGTGCAGGCTTGTACCGTGCCGCAGAGGGTCGCCGTGTTCAGAAGGGTTGCTTCCGAAGGCCTGGGAGCGGTGAACAGTTTTATGTCGAAATCCCCGTTTTCTTCATTTTTGGCATAAGGATTAATTATGAATTTCAAATCAGGAGAAGATATCCGCAGTGCGGTTGCCAGCCTTGGGGCAACGTAGGCGGAGCAATACGGATCGGCCAATATCCTCACCTTCCCGGGATGGGAAAACCTTGCTGAAGGACTGAAGACAGAGTCCATCGCCTCGTACCAGTGGAGTATCCTCGATGCGTATTCCTTGAATGCGGCACCCTTGTCTGTCAGTCTTGCTGCCCCTCTCTGACGGTCGAACAGAGGCTCGCCGACCCCTTTCTCAAGCTCTGCGATGTTCTGGCTCACGGCCGGCTGGCTGATGCCGATTTCCCTGGCGGCGGCGGTAAAGCTCCCGCTCTTTGCCACAGCCATGAAAACTTTGAGTTTAGTGTCTTCGAACATGATAAATTTTCCTTATATGCAAATATATGCAATTATTGTAAAAAGGGACGAAAAGTTCTTATATTTGTATTTACGAGAATATGATTAATTGTTTAGATATGAAAAGATTCATTTTCGCTTTCGCTGTGATGGCCCTCGGCCTGACCGCCGTCGCCCAGCAGCCCCAACCCCTCCCCAACGATCCGGCGGTGAGGAAAGGACAGCTTGAGAACGGGCTCACCTATTACATCCGCCATAACGACCTTCCTGCCTCAAGGGCAGAGTTCTACCTGGCTACCAACGTGGGTGCCATCCAGGAGACTCCGGACCAGGACGGTCTGGCGCATTTCCTTGAGCACATGTGCTTCAACGGTACCAAGAACTTTCCCGGGAAGGACATACTTGACTGGCTCCAGAGCATAGGCGCCTCCTTCGGCGGTAACGTGAATGCCTCCACGGGAGTCGAGCATACGCAGTATATGCTGAACAATATCCCGCTCGTCAGGCCCACCGTCGTGGATACCTGCCTACTTATCATGCATGACTACTCCCATTTCGTTACCAACGATCCAAAGGAGATCAATGCGGAGAGGGGAGTCATCATCGAAGAGAGGCGTTCCCGCCGCAACGCTTCCTGGCGAATGTACGAGAAGTCCCTGCCTTATTATTATGGTGATTCTAAGTATTCCACCTGCACCCTCATCGGAAGCCAGGAGAATCTCGAGACTTTCAAGCCTGAGTCCCTATGGAACTTCTACAAGACCTGGTACCGCCCTGACCTTCAGGCAGTCATCGTGGTCGGTGATATCGATGTGGACGAGGTGGAGCAGAAGATAAAAGACATCTTTGCCGATATTCCCGCAGCCGTGGATCCCAAGCCTAAGGAGATGTATCCTATCCCTGAAAACGAGGAGCCGATTGTGGGCGTCATCACGGATCCCGAGGCCACAGTTCCCGGTTTCGAAGTCCTGTGGAAGAGCGAGGCCATGCCTAATGAAATGAACGCTACGGTCATGGGCGAGATGATGGATATCGTCAAGGACCTCATAAGCATTGTCATGAGCGAGAGGTTCAATGATATAACGTCCGTGGCCAATCCTCCTTTCCTTTCCGGTAGGTTCGGCGTCGGAGAGTTCACCGAGACTATGGAAGCGGCGGCGGCGAACGTTTCCTGCAAAGAGGAATCCATACTTCCTGGTTTCAAGGCCTATATGTCCGAAATAGAGAAAATGAAGAGGTTCGGGTTTACCGACGGTGAGGTTTCCAGGGCCAAGGACAACCTGCTTGCTTCTTATGAGAAGGCTGCGAACGAGGCTTCCACCCGAAAGAATCCCGACTTCATCAGGCCTCTCATCAACAATTTCTTCGAGTGCTATCCTTATATGGAGCCTGCCGTCGAGTATGAACTCGTCAAGCAGATATGCTCCCAGATCTCGGCGCCTGTACTCAACCAGATCGTCGCTCAGCTCATCACTGATGATAATCAGGTCATCCTTTACACCGGTCCGGAGAAGGAAGGTATCGCAACCCCGACCAAGGAGCAGATTCTTGCAATTGTGCAGGAGGTGAAATCATCTGATATCCAAGCCAATGCGGAAGAGGTGGCAAATGAGCCCCTTCTTGATCCTTCTGCCCTCAGGGGTTCGAAGGTGAAGAAGACCTCCAACGGAATTTACGGATCCACTGAATGGACCCTTGCAAACGGGGTTAAGGTCGTCGTCCTGCCAACTGAATACAAGAAGGACCAGATCCTGTTCAACATATACAAATCCGGAGGCAGGAGCCTCATCCCTGCGGCAGACCTTTCCTCATTCGAGGACAATATATTCGGCCTCTTCCTGAACAATTCCGGTGTGTCGAAATTCAAGAACACCACACTGAAGAAGATGCTCTCCGGAAAGAATTTCAGTGTGACCCCTTATATAAGTTCATTGTTCAGCGGCATTTCCGGCAATTCTTCCGTAAAGGATCTTGAGACTGCATTCCAGGCCCTTTACCTGAGCTGGACCGATCCGAGGTTCGATCAGGAGGAATTCGACCAGGGAGTCACGCAGCTTCGGGCCATCCTTCCCAATTACATCAAGCAGCCGAATTACAAGCTGCAGGTAGAAGCTCAGAAGACCCTTTATGGCGACAATCCCCGCCTGAAGATGATAGATGAGGCAACGCTTGAAGAGGCGAATCTCCAGATCATCGAGAAGAATTACCGCAAGCTTTTCCAGGATACTGCCGGAGCCGTCATGGTTATCGTAGGAGATATCGATGCTGAAGCAGTCAAGCCCCTCGTTGAGAAATACATCGGCTCGCTTCCGAAGGGAAAGAAGGCGACTCCTTGGGTGGATCCCAGGACAGAAGTGCTTCCCGGCAGGAGGGAAAATGTCTTCACTGCGGACATGGAGACTCCCATGACCACCGTTTTGCAGGTCTATACCGATACTTCCAGACCCTATACCGTAGCTGACGAGGTTAATCTCAGCGCCGTTACTTATATACTTGACATGATCTACACTACTTCTCTCCGTGAGGAGGAGGGAGGAACCTACGGTGCGAGCGCCATTGACAATGTCCAGCGGGAGCCTGTTCCTTCTTATATGGTACAGGTTGTCTTCCAGGCGAAACCTGCCATGGCTGACAAGCTGAGGGGTCTTGCCGTCGAGGGCTTCAGGCGTCTGGCTGAAGAAGGCCCTACTGCTGAGGAATTCAATAGGACGGTTGAGAATTTCAAGAAGAATGTCCCTGAGAGCAGGATCCGTAACAATTACTGGCAGAGTGATATCATCAGCCACTACCGGTTTGGCGGAGACCGTGACGGGGAGTGGGAGGCTGCTGTGAACGCCCTTTCCGCTTCTTCCATCCAGGCTGCCGCAAAGGCCCTGTTCGGTTCGGGCAATTTCGTTGAGATTGTAATGAAACCGGGTAATACATCCGAGAAGGAGTAGAACTTTTACGGACTTTGACTCCGGTGGGTTGAAGTTCTGACATCGCTGAAAAAGGCGAGTCAGATACTTCAACCCGCCGTCGTTGATAGCCCGTCACTGCCTAAAAAGGCGAGCCGGATACTTCGGCCCGCCGTC
>CACXFP010000025.1 GCA_902766985.1 uncultured Bacteroidia bacterium
CAAGGACAGGCTGGTGCTTGAGCGCTTTGAGGAGAATGTGGATGGGCCGAATCTGCTGGAGGGGGATGTAACCTTCCGGAGGATGGGGCTGTATACGAAGTGATCCTTCGGCTCCGCCTCAGGATGACAGATACCCGGTCTGGCCGGGTATGACAGAAAAACTGCCGCTATCTCGGATTGAGGTGGCGGCAGTTTCTATCACATCTACCGTAATGAAACGGCACCCTGCACGCGGATTGCGGATGCATTCGGGTTCCCGTCTTCAATCTTGATGTCAGCGTTGATCAGGGAACTGTAGAATGTGCCGGAATTGGCATTGGAGACCCTGTCTTCTCCCCGGTAGGCCCAGCCTATGAACCAGAACAGGAATTTGCCCTTGTCCTTTTCTCCAGTGCTTTCCTGAAATCCAGGACTGTTCTTAGAGAGGACGGACAGAGGACGGTTCTTGCCGTAGCCTATATGCTGTTCTTTCAAAGCTTGCTGATAAGTTTACCGGCCCTGGGACCTCGAAGTTCAACTATTTCCGTTGCCGGTTCGTAGGTGTAGTCCGAGAAATCGAAAAGCTGGGCGTAAGCAATGGCAGCATCGGGGTTATACCAGACTTCCATACGGATTACGCCCCCGTTTAGATTTGTATTTACCTGAGGATCGACGTCTTTACCTTCCAGGAATCCTTTCAGGGAATCCTTGCAGGAATGCGCAACGTCGAATGCTTTCTTTTGGAGAAGAATGTCCTCTCCTTCCCGTTTATAGCCGGCCTTGTAGAATAGCAGCCTCAACAGGCCGCAGGCAGCTATGACGATTCCGAGTCCGGTATTGATAAAAAACAGGCCTGTGCCTGCCGCCAGCACCATTGCGGATATAATGAGGTCCTTTGCAGTATGGACCGATTTGAATTTGATTTCCATGATTATAAATTGATGAATAGATGTGTGTAATAGAATCCGAAAAGAAGAAGCATGATTGCACCTTCCCACCGGTCAATCCGTTCCTTTCGACCTGTATATGCCCAGAGGATCAGAAGTGCTGCGCTCAACAGGAGCACCAAGGCATCGATATGGGTCACAGATTCCATGGAAAGCGGAGTGATAAGGGCCGATGAGCCCAAAATGAGCAGGATATTGAATACGTTGGATCCCAGGATGTTGCCGAGTGCCAATTGGTCCCGGCCCTTGAGGGAGGCTACCAGGCTGGTAGCCAGTTCCGGGAGGGAAGTTCCTCCGGCAAGGATGGTTACCGCTATGAACTTGTCGCTGACGCCCAGCATCCGGGCAAGGTCCGTGGCAGAATTCACGAACAGGTTCCCTCCGAAGATCAGGCCCGCCAGTCCGGCGAGGACCAGAATAACGGACAGCCACAGTTTTCTTGGCTTGGATTCCATAGGTTCACTTTCTGAAGGATTGCCTCTTCGGAAGGAAGCATAGATATACAAGGCAAACGCCAGGATAAACAGCGATCCCTCCAAACGTGAAAGTCCGTCGGGCCCTCCGATTCCAAGCAGGGAACGGCTCATTCCGAAGACGATGAAGAATATCGTAACCAGCAGCGTCTCGGGAATGTCCCGTTTCCTGTTTCCCGAAGTCATAGATACCGGGCAGAGCAGGGACGTGAGGCCAAGGATGAACAGGATATTGAAAATATTGGAACCTAGGACATTGCCTACGGCGACATCGGCGTTCCCCTCCAACGCTCCCGTCAGGCTCACTACCAGTTCCGGGCAAGATGTTCCGAAACCTACGATGGTAAGGCCGATTACGAATTCGCTCACTCCTGATTTCCTCGCGATGGAGGAAGCTCCTTCAACGAGCCGGTCGGCACCCAGGACTACGAGTCCCAGGCCGGCCAGCAGCCAGATAATTGTCATTATTGTTGTTCTGAATAAATAAATACTGTTCTGTTGTCAAAAGGATGATGACAACCGGCTAAAGCCGCAGGCAGCAGATGGAGAACAGATATCTTTCAGAAATGAACATTCCTGCCGAATGAATGTCTGACTGGAACAGGAATGGGTACAGATGATTATTGTCGACAACCTTTCCGTCCTTGACGAAACGGAAGGTAGAGCGGACCTGCTGATTAATGCGCCTTCCGGATTGTGTGGTCCTGACAGAAACGGAGTATGTGCTGCCGTTGCCGGCGAAAGTGTATCCCTGAGCTGAAGTAATGCAGATCTCCCGGTTCTGTGTTAAATCTGCGAAACACTCTGAAGACGGGGTGGGACACACAAACTCCTCCCTCTCTCCGGAAAAGAGGGAGAACAACAAGGAAACTATCAGCACCATGAGTTTCATGCAGTGCAAATATAGCCAATATCCGGGTAAAAACGTCGAACAAAGCAGCACATTCGTCATCATTTCCCGGCAGAATGCTTAAATTTGTAAAATTTCCGCAGAATGGACAAGGAGGGCAGCATCATCATAAAAGGGGCGAGGGTAAACAACCTCAAGAATATCACCGTGGAGATTCCCCGGGGGAAATTCGTCGTTGTCACAGGTATCTCCGGTTCCGGGAAATCCTCCCTCGCGTTCGATACCCTTTTCGCTGAAGGCCAGAGACGTTTCGCCCAAAGCCTTTCCTCCTATGCCAGGCAGTTCCTTGGAAGGATGAGCAAGCCTGACGTAGATATCATCGAAGGCATCCCTCCGGCCATAGCGATCGAGCAAAAGGTGAATGTCAGGAATCCGAGATCTACCGTTGCGACGACTACGGAAATATATGATTATCTGAGACTCCTGTATGCCCGAGTGGGCCATACGTTCTCTCCTGTCAGTGGCCGTGAAGTGAAATGCGACACTGTCTCCGATGTCATTTCTTATATTCTCGGAGGGGGAGAGGGCACTGTTTTCATCCTCGCAGACATCGGCTGGGACGACCGGGATGACAAAGTCGAGCTGATGCTTTCGCTCAAGGAGCAGGGATTCTCCAGGTTCTACGGGGACGGCCCGGTGAGGATAGAAGAAGTGATGAAACTGGCTGAAACAGGCAGCTTTCCCAAGGGCCTGAGGCTGCTCATCGACCGTGCGAGGATACCTGCGGAAGCTTCAAAGATGGAAATGGAAGATCTCCGCACGCGGCTTCTTTCCTCAATCAGTTCCGCTTTTTCAAAGGGAGACGGGTCATTGCGTGTCCTGCGGGAAGACACAGGCGAGGAACGACTGTTCGTCAGTAAGATGGAAATGGACGGAATCACCTTCCGCCAGCCGGATGAATACCTGTTCAGTTTCAACAGCCCGCTCGGTGCGTGCCCTGAATGCGGAGGACTCGGCAAGATCATAGGGATCAGCGAGGACCTGATAATCCCGGACAAGACGAAAAGCATATATGACGGGGCGATAGCCTGCTGGAGAGGGGAGAAGATGGGATGGTTCCGGGATATCCTGGTGTCATCTTCCGAAAAGAACGGAATCAGGATTTTCGAGCCATGGTGCAACCTGACGCAGGAAGAGAAGGACCTGATCTGGAAAACGAGGATGTCGGAAAACGACCCCTCTTCTTTCGTCGGCCTGGATGAGTTCTTCGAATGGGTCAAGGCCAACAGGTACAAGATACAATACAAGTTCATGTTGAACAGGTTCTCCGGCCGGACCGTCTGCCCGCATTGCCATGGGACGAGGCTGCGCAAGGAGGCCCTGTATGTCAAGGTAGGAGGCAAGGACATCGGGGAGCTTCTGGATATGACGGTGGAGCAGCTGATTTCGTTCTTCAAAGGACTGGAACTGTCGGAATATGACATGGATATCGCAGGTAAAGCGATCCAGGAGATTGTGTACAGGCTTGAGTCCCTTTCCGATGTCGGGCTTTCCTACCTCACCCTGTCTCGAAACTGCAATACCCTGTCGGGAGGAGAAAGCCAGAGGGTGAACCTTGTCACGGCGCTTGGAAGTTCCCTTGTCGGCTCGATGTATATCCTTG
Organism: uncultured Bacteroidia bacterium; assembly: GCA_902766985.1. Taxonomy (GTDB): domain Bacteria; phylum Bacteroidota; class Bacteroidia; order Bacteroidales; family UBA932; genus Cryptobacteroides. The sequence continues at coordinate 3,913 of CACXFP010000025.1, forward strand.
ACGAGCCTTCGATAGGCCTGCACCCTAGGGATACGGCACGGCTGATAGATGTCCTCAAACGGCTCAGGGACATCGGAAACACCGTAGTCGTGGTCGAGCATGACGAGGAAATCATCAGGGCGGCTGACATGCTGATAGACATGGGGCCCAGAGCCGGAATCGACGGGGGGGAAGTGGTCTTCACAGGCACCATCGGTGAGGGAGTCTCAGGAGAGTGCGTAAAGAATTCACTGACACTGCAGTACCTTTCAGGAGAGAGAAAAAGATACCTGAGGGACAAGAGGAAGTGGAACTATTCTATCATGGTGGAGGGCGCTATGGAACATAATCTTAAGGATATTTCCGTCAGGTTCCCGTTGGGCGTCCTGACAGTCGTGACCGGTGTAAGCGGTTCCGGCAAGTCTTCCCTTGTGGGAGACATCCTCTATCCTGCCCTTTTCCGACGGCTCAATGAAACCGGGAACGCCCCCGGCGTGTTCAGGAAACTCAGCGGTAACCTTGACCGGATAACCCGCGTGGAATATGTGGACCAGAGCCCCATCGGAAAGAGTTCGAGGTCGAATGCCGTGACATACCTAAAGGTATATGACAGTATCCGCAAGCTCCTCGCCGAACAGGCATTTGCCAAGGCCAACGGCTTTACTCCGTCGTTTTTCTCCTTCAACCAGGACGGGGGACGTTGCCCCGAATGCCAGGGCGACGGATTCGTGAAAATAGGGATGCAGTTCATGGCCGATGTCACCATGGTGTGCGAATCCTGCGGGGGAAAGAGGTTCAAGCCGGAAATCCTCGAGGTCCGGTATAAGGGCAGGAATATAGACGACATCCTCAATATGAGCGTGGCCGACGCCATTTCGTTCTTCGGATCCCAGGAAGAAGAACTGGCGAAGGATATCGCCGTCAGGCTGCAGCCACTCGTGGACGTAGGCCTTTCATATATAAAGCTCGGCCAGAGCAGCAGCACCCTGTCAGGAGGAGAAAGCCAGAGGATCAAGCTGGCCTACTTCCTTTCCGTGAGCAGGAATTCCGACAGGCCGGGCAGGGAGAAAATCCTTTTCATGTTCGACGAACCAACCACCGGACTGCATTTCTACGATGTCGAGAAGCTGCTGAAGGCATTCGACACTCTCCTTGCCAACGGGCATTCCATCGTAGTCGTGGAGCATAATACCGACGTGATCCGTAATGCCGACTGGATAATAGATCTCGGCCCGGATGCCGGCGACAAGGGTGGGGAAGTGGTCTTCGAGGGTACTCCCGAAGAACTTTTGGCCTCCAGCCGGTCGTTTACGGCAGAGTATCTGCGGAAATCATAGTACGCTTACTCCAGAGCGGTCTTGTCTACCCTCCATCCTGTACCTGACAGGCCGTCTCCCGACAGTTTTACTGTGAAATGGTAGTGGCAGTTCCTCCGGACATCGAAATTTCCAGGCCCTTCTCCCAGGAAGAACCTGTAAATCAGGTATTGCCCTGGCTTGGTGTTCTTTTTTGAGGAATAGTATTCCATCTTCAGCTCCAAATAGGAACAGACCTTCGAGTGAAGCTCCCCTTCAGGGAATACCTTTTCCTCCTGTGATGATATCCCGCTTAACAGGTCCCCCTGCATGTTTTCCAGCATGTAAAGGCTTGCCTCTGAGCTGACTCCAAGGCTGGAATCATTGTTGAGGGCATCCAGCTGGCCCCAGGACTTCACGTATCCGGCCGGGAATACGCCCCTAGCTGTTTCGGCCTTGCTGTTCCCGAAGAGCCTTGCCGAATTCGGACACCCGCCTGCCTGTACGCTCCTTACCAGGACCCTCACCCCCGGATCGAGTTCCGTCCTGTCCATTTTCAATGAGACCTTGGCCATCATCCTTGAAAGGCCGATTTCCATCTCAGCGCTGTCTTCCGGCTTGAAATCTTCCAGGTATCCGCTCATGGGAATCCCCGTCCTCAGTTCATCCGGGTAGGCCAGATAATATCTGTAAGAAAGCAGGTCGTCTTTCCGGGAAATACCTCTTAGCGGGTAGCCGGTATTTGCCACGGCATACACGGAATAGCTCGCATTCTTCAGCAGGGTGAGCGCCAGTCCTATTCCGTCCCCATTCCGTGACAGGGCTGACCCTTTGAGGTAACGCCATTCTTCCATCTGGTCATCTGTGTTGAAAATGAAGAGATTGAGGTCGGATATAAGGTTCTCGTCGGGATCGGAGGATTTTGTCATCTCCCTCATTTTCCCTCTCATTATCCTGAAGGTGACGACCTGTTCGTCCTTTTCATTCCATGGCAAGACATTGCATGCAGCGCGGATGGAACCGGTTTCGGCGGGGATGTCCGGAGAATCCGTCCCCGTCCTGGTGATAAGGAATTCATAGTCGTACCTGAGATTCCTTTGCGGGCTGATGTTGACTGGCCAGTAATACTTTACGCCGTTGATTTCCCCCTCAATGACAAGTCGGGTCGAAGGCAGGGCGGCCGTGTCTTCCGTACCGTCACTGGGATAGCAGTAAAGGCTGATGCCGGGGGATAACGCCGTGTTTCCGATATCTCCTATGTAGGCCCCGATCATTTCCGGATGAGGAAAGGTTTCTTCTCCATGATAGTTGACCATTTCCGCAGGGTGGAAATCCTCCTGCCGGAATAGTTCACATCTGCCGTTTATATTGATCAGGTATGCCCGGGCATTGGTTATCACGGCGCCTTCATATTCCCTGCCTTTGAAATCGCAGCAGATGGATTTTATCCGGACATTCGACAGGATCCTCTCGAGGTTTACCGGGACGGGTAGGGTCCCTCCGGCCGTTGCCCTGGTCACGGATGTCATCACAGGCTGCTGCGGGTCTTCATCCCTGAATTCAGACACTAATTTCTGGAGGGACTCGAAAGAACTTATTTCCGTCCATTCAGCGGCAGAAATGTCCAGGTTTGCAATGGCTGCGAACAATTTCCTCCCGGATCGGGAGGTGCACTGCCTGCGGCCGGAGTCGCGGGTATCGAATCTCTGATAGGAATCGAGTCTGCCCAGGGAATCGTCATTATATACGAAGACGTGGAGGGAGGAAACTGCGTCCGAGAGGGGAGTCCTGGTATCGAGGAAGGTGATGATTTCATCCTGTCCTTCTCCGCCACTCTCCGCCATTTCTTTTGCACAGGAGAAAAGGAAAAAGGCCGGGAGGAAAGAAAGCAAGCATAAGGCAGGAAATCTGCCGGTTGAAAACAGGTTGGTGTGGAACAGATGTGTTGTTGTCTGCGATTGGTCCGGGGAGACCTCCCCGCGGGTTGTCCGGCCTTTTATCCTTTTCATAGTCTGCATCGGACCGGTCATTGTGCCGTTCCGCAGGAGCAAATCTATCCATGATTTTGTTCTAAATCGTGGATTAAAAGATTTGTAATGCCTTTTTTTTTCTTTTTTTATGGTTCCTGTGGTGGAATTCATGAAAAAAGAAGTTATATTCGCCGGCGAAAAATTATTCTTATGAACAGTTTCAGGAGGATAAGGGGTCTCCTTTTCGGCGTCCGTTCCGGTTTCTCGCCGGTGTTTCCCCGTCAGGCAGAGTTTCTCAGGATAGCTTCCCGGGAACTCCTGACGATGATGGAATCACTGGATGTCGCGGAGTGGACAAAGGCCGAGAAGGACATCAAGTCTCTTGAGGTTCAGGGGGATGCCCTGCTGGCCGAATACAACAGGGAGTTATCCGGGAAGATCGTCGTAGTAGTCAACAGAATTGATCTTCAGGCGCTTGCAATGGCATTGGATGACTGCCTTGACGTGGTCAAGGATTGTGCGAAGGCCATCCTGATCTACCAGCCCGAAAAGATTGACCAGCAGCTTAAAGACATGGCCCAGCTCATCTGCTCCCAGGCGGATGCCCTGAAACAGATGGTGTCGCTGATGGAAGACATGAGGGCCAACTATTCTGCCATTGATCTCCAGTGTGACAGGGTTACCGAACTCGAGCATGCCGCCGATGACGCGTATGAAGATTATATCGGATATATCTTCAGCGGAGAGGACAATGTGAAGGAACTTATCAAGTATAAGAACCTTGCAGAAGTCCTTGAATCCGCTACAGACTGTGCCAAGGCAGTCTCCGATACAGTTCGCCGCATCCTTATTTCATATATAGCGGATAAATAATCAAATTAAACAAGTGCTAAAAAAAACCGGTCGGAGGATATCCGGCCGGTTTTCCGTGTATGTGCATCGACTAACCGAAATTGTCGAAATGAAGGTTGGTCTCGAGATTGACTCCGAGGGAATCGAGAAGGTCTTCGACGGTCTTGACGAGCATCGGAGGTCCGCACATGAAGTACTGGATGTCTTCCGGAGCTTCATGCTCGTTGAGGTAAAGCCTTCCCATCTCAGGTGCCACGAATCCTGCGCTGTACTTGACCCCGGCTTCATCGGCTGCGGGATCGGGACGGTCCAGTGTAAGGTAGAACTTGAAGTTGGGGAAGTCTTTCTCGATGGCCCAGTAGTCTTCAAGATAGAAGGCCTCGGAGAGGCTGCGTGCACCGTAGAAGAACGAAACCTTGCGGGTGGTATGCTCCGTGCGGAACAGATGCATGATGTGGCTGCGGAGAGGAGCCATACCGGCGCCGCCGCCCACGAAGATATACTCGGTCTGCTCGGGTTCGTTCTCCGGAAGCAGGAAATCTCCGAAAGGTCCGGAAATGTTCACGATGTCTCCGGGGTGGCGGGTATAGACATATGAAGAAGCTATACCGGGATTGACGGGGAGGAGCTTGTTGCTGCCCTTAGGAGCGTTCCTGTCGAAAGGAGGCGTCGCAATCCTGACATTGAGTTTGATGATGTCTCCCTCTTCAGGATATGAAGCCATTGAATAGGCGCGGACGGTGTTCTCGGGGTTGACGCACTTCAGGTCAAAGAAATTGTAGCGCTCCCAGGTCGCCTTGTACTCGGGATCCACGTCGATGTCCTTGTAGTCGAATACGCCCTTGGGGATGTCGATCTGGATATACTGGCCGGAACGGTATTTAAGATGCTTTCCGGCAGGAAGCTTGACGGTGAATTCCTTGATGAAGGAAGCCACGTTGTGGTTGCTGATAACTTCGCACTCGAGTTTCTGGACATCCAGGACGGATTCCGGAACCGCGAGCTTGAGGTTGTCCTTGACCTTTACCTGGCAGGCCAGCCTCCAGCCTTCCTTGATCTGCTTGCGGGAGAAGAAACCGGTCTCGGTAGGGAGGATCGTGCCGCCTCCGTCAAGTACGCGCAGTTTGCACTGGCCGCAGTTGGCCTTTCCGCCGCAGGCGGAGGGAAGGAAGATTCCCTTGTCGGCGAGGGTGTGCATGACGTCGCTTCCCATGGGGACGTCAAGGACCTTGGAACCGTTGTTGATGTCTATCGAGACGCTTCCGGAAGGGGTGAGCTTAGCCTTGATGAAGAGAAGAAGGATCACAAGGATGAGGGTTACGGCGAAAATCGTTGCGGCCGCACCAAGAATCGTGTTGAACATAGTCTAGCCTCCTTCTTTAAAGTGAAATACCCATGAAAGTCATGAACGCGATGGCCATGAGACCTACGGTTATGAACGTGATGCCGATGCCCCTGAGTGCGGGAGGTACGTTGGCGTAAGCCATCTTCTCGCGGAGGGCCGCAAGGGCCACGATTGCGAGGAACCAGCCGATGCCGGAACCGAGCGCATAAACGGTAGCTTCACCGCATGAAGCGAAATCCCTCTGCTGCATGAACAGGGAACCGCCGAGGATGGCGCAGTTCACGGCGATCAGGGGAAGATATATTCCAAGGGCGGAATAGAGCGCGGGAGCGAATTTCTCGACAACCATTTCCACGATCTGCGTAAATGCTGCGATGACGGCAATGAAGATGATGAAGCTCAGGAAGCTGAGGTCGACCCCTTCGATGAGGGCGTCGGGGGCGAGGACGAACTTGTTGAGCAGGTAGTTGATCGGCAGCGTGCAGCAGAGCACGAAAATCACAGCGACACCGAGTCCTGCAGCC